>JBJHAZ010000005.1:0-23444 GCA_050485225.1 Gammaproteobacteria bacterium | reverse complement strand
TGAGAGCTGCTTTGACCCTGGCGCTGGGCCTTTTGTTTCTGACGGGCTGCAGCTCGCTCAAGTTCTGGGACCGCGATGGCGACGATCTCAACGAGCCGGCCAAACTCAGTTCATTCGACGAGGAAGTTCGTTTTCGCCGGGTGTGGTCCACGTCCGTGGGCAGCGGTCTCGACGAGCATCACCCCAACCTCAACCCGGTGTTGGTCGACGGCGTGATCTACGCTGCGGGCAGCAAGGGTGACGTGGTGGCCATCGATGCGGAAACCGGCCGCCGCCTGTGGCGCAACAACCTGCGCCGCGACCTGTCCGGTGGTGTCGGTGTGGGCGGTGGCCTGGTGCTGGTCGGCACGCTCGACGGTCGCGTCGTGGCTCTGGACCGGGAAACCGGCGAGCGCCGCTGGCGCCGTCGCGTGAGCAGTGAGGTCATTGCAGCACCGGCGGCCAATGACCGCATCGTGGTGGTGCGCACCACCAACAGTCGTCTGTATGGGCTGGATCCGGCCGATGGCGAGCGCCGCTGGCAGGTGGATTACGAGAAGCCACTGCTGACCCTGCGCCGTGAAAGCGATCCGGTGATCTTTGGCAACACGCTGCTGGTGGGCTTTTCCAGTGGCCGGCTGCGGGCGTTCAACGCTACCGATGGCGTGACCCTGTGGGAAAATCGGGTCATGGTGCCGCAGGGTCGCAACGAGCTGGAGCGCATGGTCGATCTGGCCACCCCGATCATCGTCGGCGACATGGCCTACGCCGCCGGATACCAGGGACGGGTTGCCGCCATCAGCCGGGGCACCGGTCGCAGCGTCTGGACCCAGGATGCCTCCACCTACTACAAGCCTTCCGTCAGCGGCAACCAGCTGTTCGTGGTTGAAGCCAACGATCGCATCCGCGCCCTGCGCGCCAGCAGTGGCGCCGAGCTGTGGTCCAGTCACGACCTGCGCCATCGTCGCGTCATGTCGCCGGTCACCCTCGATCGCTGGTTGATCGCGGTGGATGGTGAGGGCTATGTACACGCCTTCGATCAGGCCAACGGCACCTACGCCGGGCGCATCCGTGCCGGTCGCAGCGGCGTCAGCACCCATCCCCTGGCCGACCGCAACCGGTTCTACGTGCTCACCGACAACGGCCGGGTCAGCGCCTACGAAATCCGCTGAAGTCGCGATCGGCACCGCGGGCGCCACTGGTGGCCGCAATCCGGTACAATGCCGCCCTCGGGCGGCTTTGTCGTTTCTGGCGCCGCCCCTCAGTCAATTCGGTAGCTCAACGCCATGATTCCCGTTATCGCCCTGGTGGGCCGCCCCAATGTGGGCAAATCCACCCTGTTCAATCGCCTGACCCGCAGTCGTGACGCCCTGGTGGCCGACTTCCCCGGCCTGACCCGCGATCGCAAGTACGGTGAGGGCGAGTGGGAGGGCCGCCGCTTCGTTGCCATCGACACCGGCGGTATATCCGGCGAGGAAGAGGGGATCGACGAGGCCATGGCAGCCCAGTCGTTGCTGGCCATCGACGAGGCCGATGAAGTGCTGTTTATGGTGGACAGCCGCGCCGGCCTGTCGGCCGGCGACCGCGCCCTGGCCGACCACCTGCGCCAGACGGGCCGCAAGGTGCATCTGGTGGCCAACAAGATCGACGGCATCAACCCCGATGTGGCCATGGCCGAGTTCTATGAACTCGGCTTCGAGCACGTCCATCCCATTACCGCGACCCACGGCCGCGGTGTGCGGCAGCTGCTCGAGCAGGTGCTGGCCGGCTACGAACCCGAGCCCGAGCCGGACGAGGAGGCGCAGCGGGGTATCCGCATTGCCGTGGTGGGGCGCCCCAACGTGGGCAAGTCCACGCTGGTCAATCGCATGCTCGGCGAGGATCGGGTGGTGGTCTACGACCTGCCCGGCACCACCCGCGACAGCATCTACATCGACTACGAGCGCAACGGTCGCCAATACACCCTGATCGATACGGCGGGGATCCGGCGCCGCAAGAACGTCAAGCTGGTGGTGGAGAAATTTTCCATCGTCAAGACCCTGCAGGCGATCGACGACGCCAATGTGGCGATCCTGCTGATCGATGCCCGTGAAGGGCTGGTGGATCAGGACCTGCACATGATGAGTCATGTGATCGAGTCCGGGCGGGCGCTGGTGCTGGCGGTCAACAAGTGGGACGGCCTCGAGGCCGACGAGAAGGACCGCATCAAGTACGAGCTGGAGCGCCGGCTGCGTTTTGTCGAATTCGCCGATGTACACTTCATCTCCGCCCTGCACGGCACCGGCGTGGGTCACCTCTACGAATCCATCGAGCGGGCCTATCGCGCGGCGACCGACCCGCTGAGCACCTCGCGCCTGACGCGCATCCTCAACGATGCGGTGAGCGAACACCAGCCGCCGCTGGTGCACGGCCGGCGCATCAAGCTGCGTTATGCCCACGCCGGTGGCCGCAACCCGCCACTGATCGTCATTCACGGCAACCAGACCGATGCCGTGCCCGGACACTACACCCGTTATCTGGAAAAAACCTTTCGACGCGAGCTGGATCTGCATGGCACACCGGTTCGCATCGAGTACCGCAGTGGCGAAAATCCCTACGCCGGGCGCAAGAACCTGCTGACCGCGCGGCAGATCGCCAAGAAGAAACGCCTCATGAAACATGTGCGCAAGAAAAAATAGCGGCGCAAGGGTGGGTCGGGCCGGAGTGCCCGGCTGCGGTGTCGGGCCCGCAGCGGCGCGACAGTCCCATCATCGCAAACCTCGAGGAGTCTCCATGAAGTTCAACAAACCGGCCGTGGTCGCACTGGTGACCGGCGTCCTCTGCAACCCGTCCGTGCTCGCCCAGGAATGGAGCGGCGAGGGCGATCTCGGCTACAGCCGAAGTTCCGGCAACTCCAACAATGAAACCCTGCGGGCCAAGCTCGCCCTGAAGCGTACCAAGGACCGCTGGACCCACGGCGCCGAGCTGGAGGCCGTCAACTCATCCTCCGACGACGAGCGTACCGCCGAGTATTACGTGGGCCGCTGGGAGACCGAGTACGCCCTCGACGACCGCTGGTATCTGGTCGGCAACCTGCGCTACGAGGACAATCGCTTCAGCGGTTACGAATACCAGGCCTCGGGCACCGGTGGTATCGGTTACCACCTGATCATGACCGAGCGCACCCAGCTCGACCTGGAGGGCGGCTTCGGTTACCGGCGCAGCGAGGAGCAGGACACCGGCGAAACGCTGGACGAGCTGGTCGCCATGGGCGAGATCAACTACCGCGTTACCCTGACCGACACCACCAGCCTGGGCTGGGATGTGCTGACCCTGGCGGGCGCCGACAACACCTATGTGGAGAGTGACACCGGGGTGCGTTTCCGTATCAACAGCGCGCTGGCCCTGCGTCTGAGCCACATCATCAAGCACAACACCGATGTGCCGGCCGGAACGAAGAATACCGATCGTCTCACCGGTGTGAGCCTCGTCTACAGTTTCTGACTTTTCAATGACCCCGGGTGCGTCGACCGCTGTGCGATCGTGCACTCCCCCAGCTCAGTGACAGGAGTAGCCCATGAGCCAGTTCGAAAACCTGGTATTGGAGGAGCACGGCGATGTACTGCTGGTGCGTATGAATCGACCCGAGCAGGCCAATGCCTTCGACCGAGGACTGTCCGGTGATCTGGCGTCGTTCGCCAATCGCCTGGGCACCACCTGGAAGCCGAAGGTCATCGTGTTGACCGGCAACGGCCGGGCCTTCAGCGCCGGCGGTGACGTCAAGTCCATGGCCGAAGCCATTGCCCGGGGCCCCGAGGGGCTGCCGGAACTGCTGCTGGACCTGACCGGTGCGATGAACAACGCGATGAGCCGCCTGCTGAACTACGGGGCGCCGGTGATCGCAGCGGTGGACGGCGCCGCCGCCGGCGCCGGTTTCAGTGTCGTTTGCGCCTGCGATCTGGTGGTGGCGTCGCCGAAGGCGGTGTTTGTGCCAGCGTATGTGGGCCTGGGCTTTACCCCGGACGTGGGGCTGACCTACCACCTGCCGCGCATTGTCGGGCCCCGCAAGGCGTGGGAGATCATCGCCTTCAACCGCAAGGTGGATGCGGTTCAGGCGCTCGAGTTGGGTCTGATCACCGAGCTGCACGAGGGCGAACAGCCCGTGGTCGAGCGGGCGCTGGAGCTGGCCGGCCAGTTGGCGAAACAGCCCGCTGGCGCCCTGCGTGCGCTGCGGCAGCTGATGGCGTCCAGCTACGACAACAGCTACCACCAGCAGGCCGAGGCCGAGGCCCGCGCCATGGCCGGGCTGGCCGTCAGCGACGAAACCCGGGCACGGGTCAGCGCTGCCGTCTCGACAGGCGGCAAGTAGCTGCCGGGGCGTGGGCGCCCTGTGCGCCCACGCTGTCCCTTCCTCCTGCCTCCCCCGCCGACCACGGTAACTCCGGGCGTGTATAATGCGCGCCTTCGCTTGCCAGACGATGTTTGATATGCCCCGCCTGATGGCGCTTACGCCGCCCTGAGTTGTTTACATCCCCGATGCTCGCTGCCGCTGCCCCGGAGGGCGGTGCGGTCGCGCGCTGTTCCGCTGTGGGCCGACGGCCGTTGCCTTGAGTGACAGCACCGTTGCCAAGCCTTGTTACGTAATAGACACAACAGGAAACCCCCATGCTGCTGCACTCCACCAAAAGTGACTGGCTGGGCAACGTACGTGGCGACCTGCTCGCCGGACTCGTGGTTGCACTGGCCCTGATCCCCGAGGCGATTGCCTTCTCCATCATCGCTGGAGTCGACCCCAAGGTGGGTCTGTACGCGTCCTTTTGCATCGCTGTCATCACGGCGATTGTCGGCGGCCGGCCCGGGATGATCTCGGCCGCCACCGCCGCCATGGCGGTGCTGATGGTCACGCTGGTGAAGAACCACGGGCTCGAATACCTGCTGGCCGCCACGATATTGACCGGTGTGTTGCAGGTGGTGGCCGGTTACTTCAGGCTCGGCAACCTGATGAGCTTCGTGTCGCGTTCGGTGGTCACCGGGTTCGTCAATGCGCTGGCCATCCTGATCTTCATGGCCCAGTTGCCGGAGCTGACCGACGTGACCTGGCACGTCTACGCCATGACCGCCGCCGGCCTCGGCATCATCTATCTGTTTCCCCATCTGCCCGTCATCGGCAAGACGATTCCGTCGCCGCTGGTGTGCATCCTCGTGCTGACCGCCATCGCCGTGTTATTCGGCATCGACATTCGCACCGTGGGCGATATGGGCGAGCTGCCCGACACCCTGCCGATCTTCCTCTGGCCCGATGTGCCGCTGACCATGGAAACCCTGATGATCATCCTGCCGTACTCCGTGTCCCTCGCGGTGGTGGGCCTGCTGGAGTCCATGATGACCGCCACCATCGTCGATGACCTGACGGACACCTCCAGCGACAAGAACCGCGAGTGCAAGGGGCAGGGCATCGCCAACATCGGCGCGGGTATGATCGGCGGCATGGCCGGCTGTGCCATGATCGGCCAGTCGGTCATCAACGTGAAATCCGGCGGGCGCGGCCGTCTGTCGACCCTGTGCGCTGGCATCTTCCTCATCATCATGGTGGTCTTCCTCGGCCCCTGGTTGTCGCTGATTCCCATGGCGGCGCTGGTGGCGGTGATGATCATGGTCTCCATCGGCACCTTCAGCTGGCAGTCCATCGTCGATCTCAAGCGTCATCCGCTGTCCACCAATGTGGTGATGGTGGTGACCGTGGTGGTGGTGGTGGCTACCCACAACCTCGCCTTCGGCGTGCTGGCCGGGGTGCTGCTGGCGGCGCTGTTCTTCGCCAACAAGGTGAGTCACTTCATGTACGTGACCTCGGAGCTGGACGAGTCGACCTCCACGCGCACCTATACTGTGGTGGGGCAGGTGTTCTTCAACTCTGCCGACCGCTTCATTGCCCACTTTGATTTCAGGGAAGCAGTGGATAAAGTGGTGATCGATCTCAATCGTGCGCACTTCTGGGATATCTCCGCCGTGGGTGCGCTGGACAAGGTGGTGATCAAGTTCCGGCGCGAGGGCGCCGATGTGGAGCTGATCGGGCTCAATGAAGCCAGCGACACCATCGTGGATCGCTTCGGCGCGCACCGCAGGCCGGAGGACATCGACAGGGTACTGGGAGGCCACTGATGACCGATAACTACCGCACAACCGTACTGGCCTGTATCGACGGGGCGAGTCTCACCGATGCCGTGGTGGACTATGCGGCCTGGGTGGCGCGCACGGTGGACGCACCGCTCAAGCTGCTGCACAACATCGAGCATCGCAGCACCCCGGTGCCGGACCTCAGCGGCAACATCGGGCTGGGTGCCCGCGAGGACCTGCTCGAGGAGCTCACCGAGCTGGAAGAGCGCCGCAGCAAGATCCTGCTGCAGCAGGGCAAGGTGATGCTGGAGGAGGCCCATGGCCGGGCCGTTGCCGCCGGCGTGGCCCATCCGGCCACCACCCAGCGCCACGGTTTCCTGACCGATTCGCTGATCGAAATGGAGGACGAGATCCGGGTGCTCGTACTGGGCATCCGCGGTGAGGATCACGACAGTCGGCAGCGCAGTATCGGTGCCCAGCTCGAAACCGTTATCCGCGCCATGCACCGTCCGGTGCTGGTGGTCAACAGCCCGTTCGAGGCCCCGCCGCAGCGCATCATGCTGGCCTATGACGGCAGCGAGGCGGCCGGCAAGGCGCTCGAAATGGTCGCCAGCAGCCCGCTGTTCGAGGGCATGAAGTGCCATCTGGTGCACGTCAGCAAGGCGGGCGACGCGGCCGACTTCCCGCTGGAGGAGGCGGCCGAGCGCCTGAAACGTGCCGGAGTCGACACGGTGGTGGCGTCCCTCAGCGGTGGCTTCGAGGATGCGCTGACGGCCTATCAGGCCGAGCAGGGCATCGGGATGACCGTGATGGGGGCGTTCGGACACGGTCGCCTGCGCGAGCTGCTGTTCGGCAGTCGCACCGTCAAGATGCTCACGGCCTCACGCATTCCGCTGCTGTTGTTGCGCTGATCGGGCTGGCGGTCGGGACTCCCGGATATCGGTTATTATTGTTATAGTATAACATCATTGAGCGCTGCCAGGACGGAGTTTCGGCCATGAAAACCTGTTGTACCTTTCTGTTTCCCGCCTTGTTGGGTCTGGCGTCATCGCCCGTGCTGGCGCACGGTGATCATTCCCGGCACGATCACAACGGCCATCACGAGCATCACGAGCATCCACAACAGGACGGCGAATCGGGGCACCGTCAACACGGAGCCCATGTGCACGGTGAAGGGGTGGTCACCCTGGTGCAGGAGGGCGAGGCGCTGGTGGTAGAACTCAAGACACCCGCCTACAACCTGCTGGGCTTTGAACACGCCCCGCGTTCGGACGAGCAGCGCGATCTGCTCGACCGTACCCGAGTGGCATTGGATGAACTGGAAGCCCTCATCACATTCCCCCGGCACTGCACCCGAGTGAGTGGCACGGTAACCGTTCCCGGGTGGGCCGAGTCCGTGGCGGATGGGGATCATGGCGAAGAACATGACCGCGATCACCACCACCATCATGACCATGAGCACGACAGTCACCAGGGGCATCACGACCATCAGCACGAGGATTTCGTGACGCGCCACGAGTTTGCATGCCGGGATACGCTGACCATGGATTCGGTGGGCTTTCCGCTGTTCGAATCCTACCCGGCCTTTGAGCGGGTGCAGGTGCAATGGCTGCTCGACAGTGGGCAGGGCGCCGCAGTGGTGACACCGGCTCGACCCCGGGTGCGCTGAATCCATGTCGCTGGTGGTACAACGCCCGGTCGTCGTCAATGTCATCACCGGGTTTCTCGGGGTCGGCAAAACCACCGCGATTCGCGAGCTGCTGGCGCGCAAGCCGGCCGGGGAACGCTGGGCTGTCCTGATCAACGAGTTCGGCGAGGTCGGCATTGACCGGGCACTGGTGGGTCGGCAGCCGGAGGAGGGCGAGGTGGTGCTCAGGGAGCTGCCCGGTGGCTGTCTCTGCTGTGCCGCCGGCGTACCCTTCCAGGTCGCGCTGGCGCAGCTGTTGCGCCAGGCGCGCCCCGACCGGCTACTGATCGAGCCCACCGGCCTTGGACACCCGGCGGAGATCCTGGCCACCCTTACGGGCGCCGGTTACCAAGGCGTCATCGAGTTGCGCGCCACCCTGACGCTGGTGGATCCGCACAAGTGTCGCGACCACCGTTATCGCGAACACGGGATTTTCCGTGAACAGTTGCAGGTTGCCGATATCGTGGTGGCGAGCAAGGGCGATCTCGCGACGGCCGAGGACATGGCCGCACTCGATGCCTTTCTGGCTGAACTCAGGGGTGCGGATGCGGTGCCCAGGCATGCGGTGGTTCACGGCCGGCTCGACCCGCAGTGGCTGGATTTTCCCAGTCATCGTTCCGGGCAAGGACTGGCGCGCGGATCCCTGTCGCTTTCCTTGCCGGCGGCAGAGCCGGTGGAGAGCTCGGCGGATAACGCCGTTATAATGCCCGCCTGTGGCTATCTGCGGCTGGATAACAGCAACGGCGAGTATTTCAGCAGCGGCTGGATTTTCGACCCCGCCATCGAATTCGACTACCGCGCCGTTTTCAGTGTGTTGTCCGGGTTGGCCGGTGTGGAACGCATGAAGGCCGTGCTGATCACCAGCGACGGCATCATGGCTTTCAATATGGCCGACGGCGTGCTGTCCAGCCGCCCGCTGGACGAGTGTGTCGACAGTCGTCTGGAGGTCATCGGCCGCGATCCGCAACAGTGGGAGACCCTGGAAGACGCGCTGCTCGACTGCCGCCTGTGAGGCCTTTCAACCGTATTCGGTCGCGGCGCCGGGTGGGGCACGGTCACCGGGATTTGCATCTGTCCAGCCGCTGGTGTGGAATGCCGTCGACATTTATAAAGCGGGACAGCCGGGCTGCCCGTCGGGAGGAATGCTTGCATGTGGCGTGGACTGGTTGTATCGCTGGTGTGCCTGTTCGGCCACGCAGCCCAGGCCTTCGACGGTCGCGAGGGCTACTGGTATCTGCAGACCAGCGTCTGGACCCGTCACTTTTCGCCCGATCCGGAGCACAACAACCGCCAGGAACTCATCGGCGTCGAGCGTCAGTACCTCGACAACTGGCTCTGGGGTGGTGCCACCTTCCTCAACTCCTTTGGGCAGCGCTCCGTCTATGGTTACGGGGGGCGTCAGTTCGACCTGCCCGACACGCCCTTCTACGCCAAGCTGACCGGTGGCCTGTTGTGGGGGTATCGGGGTGAGTACCAGGACAAGATTCCCCTCAACGACCTGGGGATCGCGCCGGCCATTCTGCCCTCGGTGGGGGCCAACTGGAACGGCTTCGGCGCCGAGCTGATCGTGTTTGGCGCGGCGGGCACCATGGTCACCGTGGGCTATCGCTTCTGAGCCACCGCTCAGGGTTGCGGGTCCATGCCCAGTTCCTTGTACAGCTCCATATAGCCGATGACCGAATCGCCGGCCAGCGCGTAGGCCGCCTTGCCCAGTTCGTGATCGGTGATGGCGGTGGTGAGAAAGCCCTCGACCCAGACGGCGTCGTCGAGACGCTCGAGTGGCAATCCCCTGGGATAGCTGACGTGGATCAGCTGATTGGGCGGAGGTGGCGGCAGGTGGATGCAGGCGCCGAAGTAGGGCACCAGGAAGAACTCGGTGACCTCCTGCTTCTCATTGAAGTCGAGAGGCACGACGAAGCCCGGTATGCGAACCGTCTGCTGGTCGAATTCCCCCATTACGCTGGTGGACTGCAACGCCTGCTGGAAGCGGCGCCCGGCGTCGTCCCGCGCCAGCACGTCGCTGTCAATCGTGTCCTCCGGTGCGCCGTCCTCGATTTCGTCCAGCCATTCGGGTGGATTGAGCAGGGCTTCGAGGTCTTCCGGTGGCAGCAGGTCGGTCCACTCCAGCGTGATGTACTCGCGCTCGATGGTGTCGGTATCCCGGGAGTCGGGCCACAGCAGCCAGGCCGCCGCAACAATCACGAGCACGGCGAGGGCGATACCCGCCAGTTGCGAGCCTGTAGAGGGTTTTGCCATGTTGCACCTCCTCGGGGTTGAAAGATACATTATAACGTTCACGTTGCCGGAGTCAGCCCATGTCGGCGAGTCCCCATGAGTCCCTTGCCATTCGTATTCACCAGCTGCGTTATCGCTGGCCGGGTCGCCCGGAGCCGGTGATTGCCATTGATCGGTGGGAAGTGGAGCGGGGCCAACAGGTCTTTCTACACGGTCCCTCCGGCTCCGGCAAGTCGACCCTGCTCAACCTGCTCGCCGGGGTGCTGTTGGCCGAGTCCGGCGAGCTGGAGGTGCTCGATCACGTCCTCGCGGACATGAGTGCCCGGGCGCGCGATCGTTTTCGTGCCCGTCATGTGGGCTTTGTATTTCAACAGTTCAACCTGATTCCCTACCTGACCGCCGGCGAGAACATCCGGCTGGCGGCGCGCTTTGCGCGCACGCCCGCCGAGCGTGTAACACGGGATGTGCTGGTGGAATTGCTGCAACAGCTGGCGCTGCCGGCGGAGGTGCTGGATCGTCGCACCGGTGAGCTCAGTGTCGGCCAGCAGCAGCGCATCGCCGTGGCGCGGGCACTGGTCAACCGGCCGGAGGTGATTCTGGCGGACGAGCCCACCAGTGCGCTCGACCAGGACGCCCGGTACGCCTTCATCGATGTACTGCTGCGCTCGGTGCGGGCCAGCGGGGCGGCGGTGGTGTTTGTCAGCCACGACCGCTCTCTTGCACAGCACTTCCAGCGTCACGTGAGCCTGTCGTCCCTGAATCGGGCAATGGGCGCGGATGGATGGCCCGATGGGCAGGCGGAACGGCGCTTTGGCGACAGCGGGCCGTTGCAGCGGGAGACGCTGACATGAGCCTGTGGCACCTGGCCCGCGCCAGTCTCTGGAACCGGCGGATCACCGCGCTGCTGACTGCGCTCACCATTGCGGTGAGTGTGGCCGTGATTCTCGGGGTGCAGCACATCCGCACCGAAACCCGCGCGAGCTTCGGCAAGACCGTGTCGGGGGTCGATCTGATCGTCGGTGCGCGTACCGGTCAGCTCAACCTGCTGTTGTACTCGGTGTTTCGTATCGGCAGTGCCACCAACAATGTCTCCTGGGAAAGTTACGAGGAGCTGGCGGCCGATCCCCGTGTGGCCTGGACCATCCCCGTGTCCCTCGGCGACTCCCATCGCGGCTATCCGGTCATGGGCACCAGCGAGGCGTATTTCGAGCACTTCCGCTTCGGGCAGGGGCGCACGCTGGAATGGACCGCCGGCCGGCCCTTCAGCGGCACTTACGAGGCGGTGCTGGGTGCCGAGGTGGCGCGACAGCTCGGTTACGGGACGGGTACGGAGATCGTCCTGAGCCACGGCATGGTCAGTACCAGTTTCAGTCGGCACGACGACTACCCCTTCACGGTGGTGGGAGTCCTGGAGCCCACGGGCACACCCGTCGATCGCACGGTTCACGTCAGCCTGGCGGGCATCGAGGCCATCCACCGCGACTGGCCCGGTTACGAGGATTCTTACACGGTGGCCGCTGATGGCGAGCTGGTGCCGGCCAGTATCACCGCGTTCATGGTGGGTCTGGAGTCGCGCATGGCGACCTTCGACTTCCAGCGCCATGTCAACGACTACCGCCAGGAACCGCTGCTGGCCATCCTGCCCGGCGTGGCACTGGCGGAGCTTTGGCAGATGATGGCTCTTCTCGAGAATGTGCTGGCACTGATCGCGGCGCTGGTGCTGGTGTCGGCGTTGCTGGGCATGATGACCATGCTGCTGGCCTCCATGCGCGAGCGCGAGCGCGAGATTGCCGTACTGCGCGCCATCGGTGCACCGGCCAGCACGCTGTTCCTGCTGATCGAGATCGAAGCGTTGCTGATCACGTTGGTTGGGGTCCTGATCGGTGTGCTGGGACTTCAGGCGGCCTTGCTCGCCGCCCAGTCCTGGGTGGGTAGCCACTTCGGGCTGTATATCGAGGCGGGACTGTTCGGCACCGATACCCTGTTCTACGCCGGAATGGTGGTGCTGGCGGCGATGTTGCTGGCGACGGTACCGTCCTGGCAGGCCTACCGCCGCGCCTTGCACCAGAGTCTCGGTTCGGTTCGGTAGGGCGGGTTCCACGCCCGGCCCGGTGGTCGGTTACCTTGCACAAAAATGCGCCAGTGGTGCCTGTCGTGCCTTCTCCTGATACAGCCGAAAGCCCTTTTTATAAGCGACCAATTCTTGAAAGTTGGTGCAACCTGTTGATTTCATGATTCCTGTTCAGGGTTGGCATGGCTGATGCATTGGTAATGGGCAAGTCGGCCTTCCAGGGGTAGTCGACGGGAACCAACTTCTCTGCCCTGAAATCAGCTGGGTAATGCAGCCCACGAAGCGATGCTTCGTGGGCTTTTTTTTGCTTGAAAAAGAGGGGAATCAATCATGGCGATCAACAAGATTTGGCGAAAAGGTCTCGCGGCACTGACTCTGTGTTGTGCGGGTGTCGTGGCGACAACGACGGTGCAGGCCGCCGAGGTCGGCTGGCCCGAAAAGGAGGATCTCCGGTTCGGATTCATCAAGCTCACCGACATGGTGCCGCTGGCCATCGCCTACGAAAAAGGCTTTTTCGAGGACGAGGGCCTGTATGTCACTCTCGAAGCCCAGGCCAACTGGAAGGTGCTGATCGACCGGGTCATCGACGGTGAGCTGGACGGTGCCCACATGCTCGCCGGCCAGCCGCTGGGTGCGACCGTGGGTTTCGGTACCGAGGCCCACGTGGTCACCGCCTTCACGATGGACCTCAACGGCAACGCCTGTACCGTTTCCAACGAGGTGTGGGAGGTGATGAAACCGCACCTCGATCTCGACGAAGCCGGCAAGCCGGTCCATCCCAATCGGGCGGATGCCCTCAAGCCGGTCATCGAAAGTTTCCGTGATCGCGGTACCGCGTTTCGCATGGGGATGGTGTTTCCCGTCTCGACCCACAATTTCGAACTGCGCTATTGGCTCGCGGCCGCTGGCATTCACCCGGGCTACTACGCTCCGCACCGGGGCGATACCGCCGGCAACATCGATGCGGATGTGCTGATTTCCGTGACACCTCCGCCTCAGATGCCGGCGACACTGGAGGCCGGCACCATCAACGGCTACTGCGTCGGCGAGCCCTGGAACCAGCAGGCGGTGTTCCGCGGTATCGGCGTGCCGGTGGTCACCGATTACGACATCCGCAACAACGTTGCCGAAAAGGTCTTCGGCGTGAGCAACGAATGGGCGGAGCAGAACCCCAACACCCACATTCGCGTGGTCAAGGCGCTGATCCGTGCCGGCAAGTGGCTGGATGAAAACAACAACGCCAATCGCGAGGAGGCCGCGCGCATCATTTCCCGTCCCAATTATGTGGGCGCGGACTATGAGGTGATCGCCAACAGCATGACCGGCATTTTCGAGTTCGAGAAAGGCGATGTACGCGAAGCGCCCGATTTCAACGTGTTCTTCCGCTATCACGCCACCTATCCCTACTACTCGGATGCGGTCTGGTATCTGACCCAGATGCGTCGCTGGGGCCAGATTTCCGAGGAAAAAAGTGACGACTGGTACATGGAAATGGCGCAGAAGGTCTTCCTGCCGGAGGTGTATCAACAGGCGGCCCGAGCCCTGATTGCCGAAGGGAAGATGAGCGCGGAGGATTTTCCGGATTTCGAGACCGAGGACGGATTCCGATCGCCTGATCACACCACGTTCATCGACGGCATCGAGTTCGACGGTCGTCGACCCAATGAGTACCTCAAGCAGTTCGACATCGGCCTCAAGGGCGATGAGCGCCTGTAATCGCGAGCAATGACGGCGAGGAGAACACGGTCATGGCCATTGCAATGAACACACCGGTCTGGATACAACCCTGGGCGCGCCTGGTGCGCGGCCAGCAACCGGGCATACAGATTGGCATCATCATTCGCCAGCTCGGTATGCCGCTGGTGGGTATCTTCGCCTTCCTGCTGCTCTGGCAGGGGGCGGCCAGTAACATCGAAACCTCCCTCGGACAGTTTCCCGGGCCGGCGCAGGTCTGGGAGCAGTCGGGTAATCTCTACCAGGAGTACCGCCGGGAGAAGGAGCGCGAGCAAGCCTTTTACGAGCGTCAGCACGAGCGCAACGCCCAGCGGATGGCGGTCGATCCGGACTTCGAGCCGCGCGTCCGGCCCTATACCGGCACACCGACTTTCCCGGATCAGATACGGACCAGCCTGGTGACGGTGATGAGCGGGTTTGTCCTGGCCTCGCTGATCGCCATACCGCTGGGCATCGCCATCGGTCTCAGTGCGAACCTGTTTGCCGCGATCAATCCGTTGATCCAGTTGCTCAAGCCGATCTCGCCGCTGGCCTGGCTGCCGCTCGTCACCATCGTGGTGAGCGCGGTCTACGTGTCGGACAACCCCATGTTCGCCCGTTCCTTCATTGTGTCGATGCTCACGGTGACCCTGTGCTGCCTGTGGCCGACGGTCATCAACACCGCACTGGGGGTGACGTCGGTCAGCAAGGATCTGATCAATGTCAGCCGGGTGCTGCGACTCAACAGTCTGGCCCACGTGCGGCGAATCGTGTTGCCGGCGGCGATCCCGATGATCTTCACCGGGTTGCGGGTGTCGCTGGGTATCGCGTGGATGGTGCTGATCGCCGCCGAAATGCTGGCGCAGAACCCGGGCCTTGGCAAATTTGTCTGGGATGAGTTCCAGAACGGCAGTTCCCAGTCACTGGCGCGCATCATGGTCGCTGTCATCACCATCGGCCTGATCGGCTATCTGCTGGATCGCATCATGGTGTTGATACAGCGCTTCGTGTCCTGGGACAAGACCGCCGTAACCCGGTGATCGCAGTCCTGTAATGCCAATACCTGTTCGGAGGGTACGGTCATGAAAACATTGTTGGATATCAGTCAGGTCAGCATGGAATTCCCCACGGCGGAGGGGCCTTTTCTGGCGCTCGACAAAATCAATCTCAAGATTCGTCAGGGCGAGTTCGTCTCGTTGATCGGCCACTCCGGCTGCGGCAAGTCGACGGTGCTGAATATCGTCGCCGGGCTGCTTCAGGCCACGAGCGGGGGCGTGGCGCTGGACGGTCACGAGGTCAACGAGCCGGGCCCGGAGCGGGCCGTGGTGTTCCAGAACCACTCGCTGTTGCCGTGGCTGACCACCTACCAGAATGTGGAGCTGGCGGTGAAGCAGGTGTTCGGGCGCCGCAAAAGTCGAGGCGAGATGCGCGAGTGGATCGAGCACAATCTGAAACTCGTGCATATGGAGCACGCCATGCACAAGCGTCCCGATGAAATCTCCGGAGGCATGAAGCAGCGCGTCGGTATTGCCCGGGCGCTGGCCATGGAGCCTCAGGTGCTGCTCATGGATGAACCCTTCGGCGCACTGGACGCACTGACACGAGCGCACCTCCAGGATTCGCTGATGGAAATCCAGCGGGATCTCGACAACACCGTCATCATGATCACCCACGACGTGGACGAGGCGGTGCTGCTGTCCGACCGGATCGTCATGATGACCAACGGTCCGGCCGCCACCATCGGCGAAGTGCTCGATATCGATCTGCCGAGACCGCGTGATCGTGTGGCGCTGGCGGAGGATCAACGCTACAACCAGCTGCGTCAACAGGTGCTGCGCTTTCTCTACGAGAAGCAGCGCAATCCCGAGGACGCGGGCGAAGCCGGCCGCAAGGCTCGGTCGCCGGACAGTGCAACGGGCGACGGCACCACGCCCGGTGGAAAAGGCGCCATTTCCGAGGCCGATGCGGCCTGAGGGCGGGTGTCTTCCTCCTGATCCTGTGTGCTGTTTTTCCTGTTCGTCGCGTTTCATCCTGAGGCCCCATCCGGGGCCTCTGTTATTTCAGTGCTGCACGTTTCCCGCCTGTCGTTAGCGAGTGGCCCTTACGGTTGTGCCCTGGCCTGCGCGTCTTGAGTGGCCGCATCGGATATCGCTGACAGCATCCGGTTTCTTCCATGTCTTTATCCATCAGGGGGCCGGCTCTCCGGCTTCGGCAGTCTTGCTGCGCGCACTGAATAATCGATATCGATTATCGATTGAATGTGTAAATAGAAACGATTATCATACGCATTATAGGGCTGGTCGGCGGATGACGCAGCGAGCACGGCCAGCAATGACATGGACGGGAATATTGACGAACAAGGGGAAATACATGAAAGCAACGTGGCAAACCGGATGCATGGTCGGCGCTATTGCCGCTACCACCATGGGCTCGGCGCTGGCTCAGGAGCGGCCGCTGCAACTCGACCGGATGGTGGTTTCAGCGTCCGGTTTCGAGCAGAAGATCACCGATGCCCCCGCCAGCATCAGCGTGATCAGCCAGGAGGACCTGCAGCGCAAGCGCTTCGCCAATCTGGCCGAAGCGCTCGAAGGCGTCGAGGGCGTGGACATTCGCCAGGGCACCGGCAAGACCGGCGGGCTCAACATCAGCATGCGCGGCCTGCCCAGCGAGTACACACTGTTTCTCATCGACGGTCGCCGCCAGAACACCGCAGGTAACGTAACACCCAACGGCTTCAACGAAACCGTCAACAACTTCATGCCACCCATGTCGGCCATTGAGCGCATCGAGGTGATTCGTGGCCCCATGTCGACGCTGTACGGCTCGGATGCCATGGGCGGGGTGATCAATATCATCACCAAAAAGGTAGCGGACGAGTGGGCCGGCTCGGTATCGCTCGACCATACCTTCCAGGAAAATCGCGATTACGGAGCCGACACCCGCACCAGCTTCTACGTCAACGGACCACTGGTACAGGGCCTTGCCGGCCTGGCGGTGCGCGGCAGCCTGTACGATCGCGAGGCATCCGACCTCTCCTTCGATAACGACAGCACGGTAAGCCGTCGCGGCGCCGCACCGGTTGAAGGCCGCAACTACAGCATCGGCGGTCGGCTGAGCCTGACGCCACACGCGGATCACGACCTGGCACTCGATGTCGAACGCAGCCGTCAGGTCTACAACAACGACGAGTGCCAGCTCGGTAATCTTGACGGGTTTTCCAGTGGCAACGCCGTGTCCGGCTGCAGCCAGGTGTCACCCCAAACCATCAACGGTTATCGAGACGAGCTGCGTTTCGAGCGGGATCAGATTGCGCTGTTTCATACCGCCAGGTTGGGTTTCGGCAACCTGGAGAGCAGCCTGACGCACAACAGTACCGAGACCCTGGGTCGCACCGTTCCGGGGACGCTCGGGGTCGCCTATACCGGCTTTCCCAACATCGTGGCCGGCGACCATCGGGAGCTGAAATCCACCGATCTGGTGTTCGACACCAAGTTGTCCGCGCCGATCGGTGCCTCCCACTACGCTACCGTGGGTGGCCAGTGGTGGGATGCCGAGGTGAAGGATGGCATCGCGTCGGAGACCTTCTCACGCACGTCGTGGGCGGTGTTCGCCGAAAACGAGTGGCGCATTGTGGAGTCCCTGGGGCTCACACTCGGCGCGCGTTATGAAAACTACGATGCCTTCAGCGGCCACGTCAGTCCGCGCGCCTACCTGGTGTGGAATGCCACCGACCACTGGACCCTGAAGGGCGGCATGAGCCGTGGGTACAAGGCACCCTCACTCAACGAAATGCACGATGGCATCAGCGGCGTGGGTGGCCAGGGCTCGATCCTTTCCATCGGCAGCCCCCATCTCGAACCCGAGGTGACCACCAACACCGAGGTGGCCGTCTACTACGACAACCTGCACGACTTCAGCGCCAACATCACGCTGTTCCACAACGAGTTCAAGGACAAGATTGCCTCGGGTACACCGTTGCCCAACTGTCATTGGCCGGTGAACCCCGGCCAGCCGGGCTGTATCAGCCTGGGCAGTGGATTCACACAGGAAAACTTCTCCCAGAGCATCAACGTCGACGAGGCCATGACCCGCGGTGTCGAGTTGGGAGGGCGCTGGGCCTTTGCGCCGCGCTGGTCCGTATCGACCACCTACACCTGGACCGACAGCGAACAGAAAAGTGGCGCCGACGAGGGGGCGCCGCTCACCAACACGCCGAAACACCTGCTGTATACCACGCTCAACTGGCAGGCCAGCGAGCGCGTGGACCTGTGGCTGCGGGGTGAATATCGCTCGAAGCGGGATCGTTTTGTCGGCCGGTACGACAATCTCAGTGCCGCCAACCAGGCCCTGCTGGACCAGGTGGGCGATCTGAAGGCCTACGAGGTATTCCATCTGGGTGGCTCCTGGCGCGCCAGTGACCAGCTGACCATCACCGCGGCGATCTACAACCTGCTGGACAAGGACTTCCTCGACGGCAGCTTCTACACCACCAACACCGGCGCCGAGGGCTGGGCATCCCACTACATCCACACCACCCGCTCCACCGACGGTACGCTCGAGGAAGGCCGTCGGCTGTGGCTATCGGCCACCCTGACGTTCTGAGGGTAAGCATGGGGCGCTGGCGTTTCAGTCCGGGCACCGTGCGCCAGTGGCACTGGGTCAGCTCGGCCCTGTGCCTGGTGGGGATGCTGATGTTCGCGGTCACGGGTATCACGCTCAACCACGCGTCGGTCATTCCGGCCCGGCACCAGGTCACGGTGGTGGAGGCGGAATTGCCGGAGGCCCTGCTGGGAGGCTGGGTAACCGCCGAACCCGGCGAAGTGTTGCCGGAACCGGTGCGCCAGTGGCTGCGCCGTGAACACAGCATCACCCTGCGCGCCGGCCTGGCCGGCGAGTGGCAGCACGGCGAGTTCTACCTGCCGCTGCCGCGTCCCGGGGGCGACGCCTGGTTGAGCATTGATGGCGACACCGGGGAGCTGCTCTACGAGCATACCGATCGCGGCTGGATCGCCTGGTTCAACGACCTGCACAAGGGACGCAACACCGGCCTGGCCTGGAGTTGGTTCATCGATATTTTCGCGGTGGCCTGCGTGGTGTTCTGTGTGTCGGGCCTGGTATTGCTCAAGCGTCATGCGGGGGCGCGGCCCTCGACCTGGCCGCTTACGACGCTGGGACTGGTGGTCCCGCTGCTGCTGATCCTGTTGTTTATCCACTGAAGGAACAGAAAACCATGCTATCGACATTGAAAAAACCGAGTCGCCTGGCGCGCTCCCTTGCCACGGGCCTGGTGCTGGCCTCCGCCATTGGCCTCGCGACGGGCGCAGCGAGCGCGGTCGCGGGCAACCTGGCATTAACCATCGAAGTCCCCCGGCTCCAGGTGGCGGAGTACCACCGCCCCTATGTGGCGGTATGGCTCGAGAATGAGCGCAACGAGGCGACCCAGCTGGCCGTGTGGTACGACGTCGGTATGCGGGACAACGGCGGGCTCGAATGGCTCAAGGATATGCGGCAGTGGTGGCGTCGAGGAGGGCGCACCCTGGAGCTGCCCATCGATGGCCTTTCCGGTGCCACCCGTGCACCCGGGACCCACACGCTGGCCTTCGAGGCTGCCAGCGAACCACTGGCCAGCCTGCCGCCCGGCGATTACCGCCTGCGGATCGAGGCGGCGCGCGAAGTGGGTGGGCGCGAATTGCTGGAGATTCCGCTCGTCTGGCCGGTGCAACAGTCGCAAACCCTCACGGTGTCCGGCAGCGAGGAGCTGGGGGAAGTCAGTCTGACCCTCAATCCCTGATGGCGGCCTGTCGGCGTGTCGTTTTACCCAACTGGACGAAGAGAAGGAGAACCCTCATGACACCGAAGAAGACACTCAAGGAAAAAGCATTCGGGCAGCATGCCCTCAAGTCGCTGCTGGTCCTGACGCTGGGCGCCTCACTTGCCATGCCGGCCGTGGCGCATCGCTCATGGATTGTGCCCAGTACGACCGTGCTTGCCGGCGATGATGCCTGGGCAACCTTCGATGCCGCCATTTCCAACACCCTGTTCAAACCGGAGTACCACGCGATGCGAATCAACGGCCTGACGGTACTGACCCCCGGCGGCGAGCAGACCGAGGTGGAGAATGTATTCACCGGCAAATACCGCACGGTATTCGATCTCAACCTCACCGAGCCCGGTACCTACAAGGTGGTCATGGCGTCCAGCGGACTGACCGCGCGCTGGGAAGACGAGAACGGCGAGCGGCGCATGTGGCCGGGTCGCGGCCAGTCCCCCAATGACGCAGAGTTCGATCAGCACGTTCCGGCCGAGGCGACCAACCTGCAGGTGAGCCGCACCTCGCGCCGCATGGAAACCTTCCTCACCCTGGGCGCCCCCAGTGACACCGTGCTGCAGCCCACCAATCAAGGGCTCGAGCTGGTGGCCATCACCCACCCCAATGACCTGTATGCCGGTGAGCAGGCCGAGTTTCGCCTGCTGATCGATGGCGAGCCGGCGGCGGGTGCCGAGATTGCCATGGCGGCGGGCGGCATGCAGTTTCGCGACAGCCAGGAGGAGATCCAGTTCGAGGCCGATGACGAAGGCCGGTTCAGTATCAGCTGGCCGCACCCCGGCATGTACTGGCTGGAAGCCTCCTATAGTGATGACCGCGCAGCGCCGCCGGCCACCATTCGGTCCGGTCGCTACGTGGCCACCTTCGAAGTCCAGCCGGACTGAGCCCGGTAACCCGCCGGGAGCCTGACCGATGACCGAATCCGAACGTCTGCTCTGGATCGCGCTGGTGATGGTCGCCTGGCTGGCGCTGGTGCTGGTTTGCCGGCGCCCCCGGTTGCAAGGCGGCGCCTCGTCGGGTGATGCCGGCGCCGCTGCGGAGTGCGTGCTGGTGGCCTGGGCCAGTCAGGGCGGCACCGCCGAGCGGTGGGCGCGTCACAGCGCTGCGGCGCTGGAGCCTCACTGCCCGGTGCGGCTGCTGCCGCTCGACGCGGTGGACGAGCAGGTACTGCGCACCACCCGTCGTGCCGTCATTGTCGCCAGTACCTATGGCGAAGGCGAGCCGCCGGACAATGGCGTCCGCTTCCAGCAGCGCTACCTGCGCGAGCCGACAGGTTACGATCTGTCTCACCTGGAATTCGCGGTGCTGGCGCTGGGTGATCGGGCCTACCAGCAGTTCTGTGCCTTCGGTCGTCGTCTCCAGGTGGGGCTGGAGCAGCTCGGTGCCCGGCCGATGGCCGGCCTGGTGGAAGTGGACAGCAGCATGATGAGCGATCCCCGGCACTGGCCCAACGAGTGGAACGATGCGTTGCAGCGTCTCCTTCCGGCCCCGGCCAGTGCGGCATCCGGCTCGCTCTCCACCGACCTCGCGTCTCCTGCAACCGTCGCCGTTTCAACCGGGTACTCCGCCCCTTTGGTCAGTACGGCCAGCGCGCCGGCGCCACCGCGCCCTCGTTGCGTGCACTGGCTGCTGGCGGGGCGGGAGCTGATGAATGCGGGCAGTCCCGGTGCGCCGCTGTACCGTCTGCATCTGACACCCGTGGCCGACGTACCCGTCTGGCGCGCCGGCGATATCGTGACCGTGCAGCCGCGCAACAGCGACGAGCGCTGCCGCGCCTTCCTTGATGCCGTGCACCTCGACGGGACCCGGGTGGTCAGTCTCGATGGCGTGATGCGACCGCTGGCCTCCTGGGTGGCGGATCGCCGTCTGCCGGATCTGTCCGATCCCCGGGCGGTCGAGCGCCTGTCCGGATCACCGGAACATTGGTTGGACGAGTTGCCGCTGTTGCCCCGGAGGGAGTACTCCGTCGCGTCGGTGCCGGCCGAGGGCAGCCTGCAGCTGATGGTCAGGCTGCAGCGATACCCCTGCGGTGAGCCTGGCATCGGCTCCGGATGGCTGACCCGGCATGTCCGGGAGGGGGCAATCATCGCCACCCGGTTGCGCCACAACCCGGCCTTTCACGGGCCGGAACCCGAGCGCCCCGTCATTCTCGTGGGCGCCGGCAGTGGTCTGGCCGGCCTGCGGGCCCATCTGGTGGAGCGAGCGCTCGGTTCCGGCTGCGGCCCCAACTGGCTGCTGTTCGGCGAGCGCACGCGGCACAGTGACTCCCTGCTTGACGCCGAGCTCCGGGGCTGGCTTGCGTCCGGTCATCTGTCTCGCCTCGATCGGGTGTTCTCCCGGGATGTGGCGCAGGGGTCGGGCGAGCCGCGCCACGTCCAGGAGTTGCTGTCTCGCCACGCCGAGGATGTTCGACTCTGGGTGGCCGAGGGCGCCGCGATTCTGGTCTGCGGCAGTTTTCAGGGCATGGGGCAGGGCGTTCAGCAGGCACTGGTCGAGATTCTGGGCAGCGACACGCTCGCCCGGCTGCAGGCCACCGGCCTGTTCAAGCGCGACCTCTACTGAACACACGGCCGCGTGAGCACTTTTCATCGGCCGCAAAGGGATACCGATACGGGAGATTTAAGCGATGCAACAGGAAATGGCGCCGATCGGCAACGCCCTGGAGTTGCCTCCGCCTGCCGAGTCCGGGCTGTTTGACGGGGTTCTGGGTGCACTGGGCATGGGCGGACCGGTGGTGATGATTCTGGTGTTCATGTCGGTGGTGGCGCTGGCCATCGTGCTGGTGAAGCTGTGGCAGTTCTCTCGCCTGCAGCTGTCCCGACGGGATGCCAGCAGCGAGATCCTCGCCCTCTATCGCCAGGGAGCCGCCGATGAAGCCGTCCGGCAGGGCGAGCAACAGGCCCATCCCGCTTCGCGTCTTGCGGCGCTGGCGATTCGCGGCAGCCGCAACGAGGGGTTGCCCGTGTCGGCCGTGCGTGAAGAGGTTGCCCGGGTCGGGGCCGGGTATCTCGCCGCCCTGCGCAGCTACCTGCGGCCGTTGGAGGTCATCGCCGCCCTGGCACCGCTGCTCGGGCTCTTCGGTACGGTGCTGGGCATGATCAAGGCCTTTCAGGCGCTGCAGGATGCGGGCAGCCGGGTCGATCCGTCGGTGCTGGCCGGCGGTATCTGGGAGGCCCTGCTTACCACGGCGGTGGGACTGGCCGTGGCGATGCCCGTGGTGGCGGTACTCAACTGGCTCGAGAGCCGCATTGAACGCGCGGCGCGCGACATGGAGGACTCGGTGACCCGGGTCTTCACGGTCGGCCTGACGCCCTGAGGTGTGACGATGCAAGGCCTGTTTGCGAGCCCCGTCGCGACCGTCCCGGACGAGGCCCCGCTGCGCCTGCTGCGCGAGACAGGTCGGCGTCGCAATCTCGTCAGCCTGACCCCCTTGATTGATGTGGTCTTTATCCTGCTGGTGTTTTTCATGCTCGCTTCCAATTTCTTCGAGTGGCACGAACTCAAGTTGACCACCACCGTCGGTGAACTGGAGTCCGGCGCGCGGGGTACGGGTACCCATGTCGAGCTGGATACCGACGGGCTGTTGCGGCTCGACGGTCAGCCCATGCCGGTGGGCAGGGCCTGCCGGATCCTGACCCGGCGGCTGCGGGAGAACCCGGAGTTGACCGTCCTGCTCCAACCCCGGGAAGGGGTGACAGTCCAGGAGATGGTGGTCGTGTTCGATCGCCTGGTGGCCGCGGGCGCAACCCGCCTGAGCCTGGTCACCGAACCCGCGCGCCCGCCTGAGACGGATATCCGGGATAAGCGCCATTGGCCGGGAGAGCGCCGTGGCGGCGCTG
>JBJHAZ010000004.1:5562-25226 GCA_050485225.1 Gammaproteobacteria bacterium | reverse complement strand
AAAGGAAGAGCGCGAGCTGTCGCTGGACCTTTACGAGTGGCTGGTTTCCGTGGTGCCGCACCTGTCGAAGTTGCGCAACCAGTCCGCTCTGGCGGTAAGTTATGACGGACTGGTCGCCAACCCTGGGCAGGAAGTGGCTCGAATAGGCCGCTTTTTGGCGCGCACCGCAGCATTGGATGCCCAGGCCGCCCCCGATTTCGCTCATAACTTCCTGGATGCCTCGCTGCGCCACTTTCAGGCGGCGGAGCACAGCACACTGCCGGTGCCACTGGCGCAGCAGGCATGGGATTGCCTCGACGGATTGTCCCGCGATGTGTGGGCCTTTGAAGCCCCGGCGTTCTGGGAAGCCTGGCTGCCACTCGAGCGACAACTTCGGGACATGGCGCCGCTGCTGGCGCAGGTGGATCGACTTCAGGAGTCGCGCCGCAAGGCGGAGCTCAACCCACTGTCACCATTGCTGCGAATATACCGGGGCCTGCGTCGCTCAGTAGCCGTCAGGACGGTGGAAAAGCCGTCGTAGCCGGGCCATGGGACCGTCGCAGTTGACCACCACGATGAACACCTTGCGCAGGCGATCCTCCGGGCATTGCAGCGCCTTGACGCCATGCCAGGAATTGCCCCGGCGCTGGAACAGGAAGGAGCGGTTGCCGAGGGCGTCGGCTGCGAAGGCGCGGTCGAAGTCCTCGAAGGCGGGCGCACTGTTGCGCGACAGGCGGCCGTTGTCGTCAAGGACCAGCGTCTCGCCGCCCCATGAGCGCTCCCAATCGTCCGGCGTGTTGAAGTAGAAGATGTGGGAGCCGAGCTTGCGGCGGGCATCACAGTGGGGCGAGACGGAACAGCCGCGCGGGGCGTAATGCCAGTGGTAGCTCAGGGTGAATCGCGAGGTGGCAAAGAGTCGTGCGAGAAAGGCCTGATAGATTGGGCCGTTAAGCTCGTCCACCAGCCGATGCCATGCGGGATGCACGGGCAGGTCCGGTCGATACTCGAGGGCGTAGCGGTCGTGGGGCTGCTGCCCATGGGCGCGCCGGCGGCCAAAGCTGGGTTTCATGATCTCC
Organism: Gammaproteobacteria bacterium; assembly: GCA_050485225.1. Classification (GTDB taxonomy): domain Bacteria; phylum Pseudomonadota; class Gammaproteobacteria; order Pseudomonadales; family Porticoccaceae; genus JBJHAZ01. The sequence continues at coordinate 24,171 of JBJHAZ010000004.1, read as the reverse complement.
ATGGTCGGCATGTTGTGGCGCAGCACATCGAAGGCTTCCCCGGTCAATACACCCTCGGGGTTGATCCAGGGGTAGGGCGTAGCGCCGCGAAAATCCTCGGTGGCGATCTCAGCCAGTCGCGCCGCATCGAGCAATGGACCTGCAGGCGCCGGCACAGCCACGTCCGACACCGCCCGGGATTCAGCCACTGGAGACATTCAGGGTTTCCTTCTCGTGAGGTACGTCATCGACACCTGCGGCACCATCGAGGCGCAGACGCCGCAGCAGCTCCACAGTGACCGGCTCCAGCTCGCCCCGGTAGGGAGCGAGTGGTCGTTCTTCAGCAGTGCCGAAAGGATCGGCGACGCCCTGGCTCACCAGTGCATCGTGCAAGTGCTCGGGGCGGCGCGGGGGCAGCACCCACTGACGCTCGACGGCCCTGGCACACAGGTAGCCCAGGCCCTGCTGGGGGCGGATACTGCCGCGCCGATTGTAACTCGGACGGCGGGCACGACCATCCATCCAGGCGCTGATGCGATGCCACAGGCCTGATCGGGTGCCTGGCAACGGCCAGATGTAGGTCGGTTTGCCGCTGGTGACGGCGTCGGCCAGCATGGCTTCGCTCTCGCCGGTGACCACCAGTGCGTCGGCCTCCCGCAGGGCCAGACCGTAGGGGTTGGCGCCACCCTCGTCGGCGCGCCATCGGTACAGCAGGTCGTCGGCACCCAGCCCGTCCTGAAGGGCTTTCAGCGCTCGGGCACCGGTCCGACGGCTGGTGACCACCAACAAGCGGGCCTGACGGGCTGCCGCCCAGGAGGAGCAGCTGCGCGCCAGGCGCTCGGCTTCCTCGACGGAGAGGCGATGGGAGCGCGAGTTGCCACCCACAAGCAGGGCGACCCGCCGGGGGCTGTCACGCCATATCTGCCAGGAAGACGGTTCGGTGGTCGGCGACATATAGCCTGCATTGAGGGGCAGCAGGGTCTCGATGCGGGCAGGGTGAGCGGTCATGTTGTAGTGTCCGCAATTGACCACCACAGCGCCATGGTCCGGAACCGGGCCGGCCTTGCGACCCATGAGCACCAGGCGCAGGTCACGCTGCGCCTGAGCCGCCATGCGCCGCGCTACCCGAGTGGACAGCCAGCCGGAGGCCACGATGACGGCGGCATCGTCGGGCAGGCGTCGGGCTTCGCGGCGGCGCACGCGAGGACTCGCAAACCAGCCCGCCTCGCTGCAGGCCAGCGGCAGGCGCACCAGCCGGCGACCACTGTGGCGGGCCACCGATTCGGCCACAGCCAGCGCCTGGTGGTCATGGCCCGGCTTGCGATGGGTGAGCACCACAATATCGCCAGCCGGTGCCTTGCCGCCGGCAAACCGTACCTGCCGGCGACCACGCCTGAGGTGCAACTGCCAGTGGGTCGACGGATGCCGTCGCGATGCCTGCTCGAGCAGTTGCAGCCAGAAGTGGCGGTTGCGCCGGAACCACTGCTCCGTAGCGCGCCCGGTGGGCTCCGCCACGATCAGTTTGATGCGCCGGCTCGCCCCCAGCAACCGGTCGAGTACCCAGGGCAGGTCGGCGTCCGGCACATGCTCGAGGACGCCGCGAACAACCCGCTCGTCGCGACTCTCCTCGGATACCGGGTCGGGCTGCAGCAGCGCAAGCAGGGCAGGGTCGGCCTTCGACTGCAGCACCGGCAACGCCGCTGGCCAGTGCGCCGAGGGGCGGGCGGCACTGACGGGCAGGAAACCCTCGTCATCGGCCTCGGCTTCGAGCCTGTGCCAGAGTTCGCCCACCGCCTCGTTGGGGAAGTAGACGAACTGGTCCGGAAACGGGCGCCAGGGCTGGGTGTGCAGGGTGGTGAAGTGCACGAGGTGGGAGCCTTCGGGATCGTACTCGCCGTCGCGCGCGTTCCAGCCCGGGTCCATCGGGCCCCAGAGTTTTTCGCTGCGGGCCCGCGCTTCGAGCTGCTTGCGATTCCTGTTGCGCACCGACGCCTCGTCCCAGACCCCAGCCATGGCGGCGCAGTCGATCAGCATGACCGACGTGTCGCGGTCACTGATCGACAGGAACCCGGCACCCTGCATCTCCTGGTCGAACAACTCCGCAGGGTCGCGCAGATAGACCTGGTCGGTGTCGTTGTAGATGGCGCGCCCGGCAAAGCCACAGAACAGCGGGATGGCGAAACGGTAGTTGGTAAAGCCGGTCAGCCACAGTCGCCGGTTGAAGCCCTTGAGCTCCTTGAGCAGATGGATCTCGTAGATCCGGCTCGGATCCCGGTGCTTTTCCACCGACCACAGAAACACCCGCTCGGCGCGAAACTGTGCCCGCTCGCTGCCCAGGAAAATCCGCACCGGCGGCTTGCTGGAAGGGCGGTAGCCGGGCCGCACACCGAGAACAATGCGCTCGGGCCGATCGTTGCGCAGTGGGGCACGACTCGCGTCCAGCGCGGGCAGCGCAGCGCGAAGCAGGCGTTGGATGAGCAACGGCATTCTAGTCCCTCTGATTCTGTAAAGGGTCGGACGCCAAAGGATAGCGCCGCCAGCGGCGGTGGTGCCAGGTCCACAAATGGGGCCGCTCCAGAATCTGTGTTTCCATGACGCGGGTCAACTGTCGCACGTCGTCGTCGACGGTGCCCTCGGGGTCCAGTGCGACCGGGGGTTCGATCGCAAAGTGCCACTGTACCTCCTCGGCCAGCGTCGGCACCGGCATGATGACGGCACCGGCATGACGGGCCAGCTGCGCCGGACCCACCGGCATGTCCATGTCCTTGCCGAGGAAGCGCACCGCGACGCCGCCGGGCATCTTGGTGCCCTGATCCATGATGATGCAGAGGATGCGGCCGGTTTTCAGGGCCTTGAGCATCCGACGGTAGGCGCGGGAGCCGTCGTCGACCCGAATGCCCTCGATCCCATGAGGGGCGAAGACACGCTCGAAGAATCCCGGTGGAAACTTGCCCGACTCCCGGTAGACCACACTCACCGGGTACCCCCTGTGTGCCAGCAGTAACTGCATGGCCATGGAGTTGCCCATGTGATTGTTGAGCAGTATGACGGGCCGGCTCTGGTCGAGCACCGCCTGCAGACCGGCCAGGCCATCGAGCCGGCACAACTGCTCAATGTCCGCGGGTGTTGGCCGCTGTGCGCCGAAGGACAGAATTTCCAGCGCCGCCCGGGTTCCGGTGTGATAGGCCGAGCGGAGGGTTCGCGCCGCCCTGGCCGTTGGCCCGGGCTCGCCCAGTACTGCGGCGAGATCCCGGACATAGCGGCGCCGCCGGGACCCATCCAGCAGGAACTGCAGGTCACCGATGCGATGGCCCAGCCAGCGCAGGGCCCGCATACCGAACAGGCGCCGGGTGAGTACGGCGACCCCCTGTAACAGGTGAAACAGTGTGCGCCGCCAGCGACGTTTCAGGGCACCCCGGTCAAGCACTGCCGCCGGCCTCCCCGACAGCGGTCCGGTATCGCGCCGCTTCGTGGTCCGGTGTCAGCTCGCCGTTGGCCAGCCAGTAGATGTGATCGGCCTGACTGGCGAGGGCGCCGCGATGGGCCACTGCAAGCATGGTGAGCTTGCCGCGCAGATGCTCGATGGTTTCGAGCACGGCCGCTTCGGAGCGGCTGTCGAGGTTGCTGGTGGCCTCGTCGAGTATCAGCAGGCGCGGCTGGTGAATGAGCGCACGGGCAATCGCCAGCCGCTGGCGCTGTCCACCGGAAAGGCGGCCGGCCCGCTCGCCGATCCCGGTGTGGATGCCGTCGGGCAGGGCCTGTACAAAGTCCCAGGCATCGGCGGCCTCGAGCGCCCGGCGCACGTCATCGTCGGTCAATGACTCGTCGCCCAGCGTGAGGTTGTGGGCCACGGAGCCGGAAACGAGCAGCGCATCCTGCGGCACGTAGCCGATCTGGCGCCGCCAATGGTAGAGGTTGATATCGGTCAGCGGTACGTCGTCCACCATTATGCGACCCGAGTCGGGCTCGATCAGGCCGGTCACGATGTCCAGTAACGTGGTCTTGCCGCTGCCGGAAGGGCCCACGATCAGGGTCAGCTCGCAGGCCGGAATCTCCAGGGACTGGGCACGGAGGATCTCGGGGCCGTCGGGGTGTCGATAGCTGACATTGTCGAAGCGCACTGCACGGTCGAGCCGCACGCTGCAGTCGCCGCCGGTGGGTTCCGGGTGGCTCTCCGCCTCCTCGATGGCCTCCCGAATGGACCAGTAGGCGCTCTCGTCGATGGCGATCTGCTGGTAGGCCCGCTGGCTCTTGGCGAGGTAGTTGACCACCCGCGCGAGCAGGAAAACCATCACCAGCACTTCCGCCAGACCCATGTCGAGCAGCACCAGACTGAGGAAGAACCCCACGCCCACCAGGATGGCCAGCAGTGGCTCCTGCAGGGCGCGCAGCGCCTCCTTGCTGATGACCTGGCGGCGCAGCGAACGCTTGAGTTCGCGACTGTGATCCAGCAGCAGGGCGTCCACGTGCTCTTCGCGAGCCATGGCCTTGAGCGGCTTGACCGCCGAGAGTTGGTCGGTCATCAATGAAAGCATCGACTTGAGCAGCCCGGTCTGGTGCTGGCCGGCGCGCCGCGAGGTGCGCACCAGCACCTGCAGCAGGCCCAGCAGGATGGCACCGGCCACGATGGCCGCGACGCCGGCTTCCCAGGAAATGGCGAAGGCAAGCGCGATGTAGATCACCGAGTTGAGCAACTGGGCAGCCATCAACGTGCCCTGGAGAAAACCCTGGGAAGCGCGTTCGGCCTCGGTGGCGACGGCGTTGGACAGACGCCCGACCGACTGTGTCTGGTAATGACTCCAGCGGGCGCGCATCACCGCGCGTATCAGGGCCATGCGCAGGTCGGTGGCGATGTAGGCCACCGTGTAGCCCACCTGCCGGTTGGCGAGCAGGCTCAGCACTGCCTTCATGCCAATCAGTACCGTTGCCAGGATCAGCAGGTTGCTGGTGGAGGGCGCCACGCCGAGCCAGGCCGCCACCTGCAGGGCGAGCTGTTCGGGGAGGGATGGGTCGCCATCGGATTCACCGGTGGCCAGCGTCAGCATCGACAACAGGGTGGACAGACCCAGTCCGTCCAGCAGCCCGGCGAGGAAGATGGCGAACACGGCGACACCGCTGCGACCCGGGTAGGCGCGCACAAAGGCCGCCATCATGGGCAGCACCCCGCGGCTGCGGGCGGAAGTCAGTTTGCTCGTTGCCCGATCACTCATTGCAAGACCTTGCGTCGCCAGATTTTCCAGGCCAGACCGATGGCGGCAAGACGCGGGTGACGTCTCATCCAGTCGCTGGCCTCTATACGAACGCCGCTGTGGCGTTCAATTTTCCAGAGGATGTAATCGATTCCATTGCTGAACGTGCCGGCCGCCTTCAGCAGGCGCAGTACGTTGAGCACCTTGCCCCAGAATCTGCGCCAGCCCCAGCGCACGCGCGCACGCAGGCGGGCGGAGGGCGCCGGCCTGAAGCGCCAGGGCTCCTGCTGACCGCTGACGCCGGCCAGCCCGGGCAGGATCAGATGGGCCGCGGCATTGTAATAATCCGCATCGGCATGCACCAGCTTCCGTGCCGCGCCCGGCGGTTCGGGGCGCAATTCACAGCGATAACTGGCGGAAAACAGCGCCTCCCAGAACTCGAGCGAGCCGTGACGCCCCTCGAGTAACGGAGCGAATTCGCCGGCAAAGGTCAGCAGGGCGGCCTGTCTGGCTCGCAACACCTGGTCACGAGCCTGCTCATCGGCGTGCCACGCCAGCCGGCAGGGCTGGCAGAACCGCGCACGAAAATAGGCGTCGAGTCCCCGTCCGCAGCGGCGCTCGAAGCCGTCGAGGGAGGCCAGCGCATACTTGCAGCGCTGGACCTGTTCGCCGGCGCGGTATTCCAGGTAATAGACATTGGGCGGCAGGATCCGGTTGAGCAACCGCATGAAAGGGCTGCGGTGGACGCGCGCATAACTGTCCACCAGCACCAGCAGGTCGGCGAGTCCCTCACCGCTGCCGCGGCGACGGCAGGAGCCGTAGAACAGTACGGCGCGGACCGCGTCGCCGTGTCGCGCGCGGATTTCCTCCACCAGCCCCATGATGGCATCCGGTACGGCACCGGCCGAGAGATCCTCGGCCAGCAGGTCGACGAGCCCGCTCATGGCCGCACGAAGTCGATGACCGGGCCCGTATCGATCAACAGCGGCTCGCCCGGGTCGATGTCGAACTCCTGGCCATCGAGGGTGAACCCCGAGAGTCCGCGCAGCGTCAATTGCTCGGCATGGCCGCTGAGATAGCCCGTGCGCTCATTCAGCCCGTCAGCGAAACGACCGCGCAGGATGGACGGAAGATGCCGCCAGAACCCTTTCGCGCCGCTGAGGGTCGCAGTCATGCGCAGCGGGCCTGCACCCCGGGCGGCATAGGGGTTGAGCCGTTCGTGGGGGTTCTGCAGCGTAGTGGCGACAAGCAGCCGCAGCGGTCCGCTGATGTGCCCCAACTCCCCGGCATCGAGACTGGTGTGTGGTGCCGGAACCGTCACGCGGCCGAGCAGGGCGCCCACGGCCAGTTTGCACAGTCGCCAGGGCGTTCCCAATGGCCCGACGCGATGGTAACCGGTACCGGATTGCTGCTGGTTGTGGCACTCGCGAATCACCGTATCCACCAGTGCACCGGCCAGGAAAAAGCCATGCTGCTCGATAAAGGGACCCTGGCGCACCCTGAGAGTTGGACGCGGGGTGGTCACCAGTCGGTGCGGGGCGGCTTTCAAAACACGTTCCAGCTGTTGCAGCAGATCGGCCCGCCCCGCGTAGAAGTCCTTGGCAGTGAGGTTGCTGCGACCGCCACCCAGCACCAGCAGCGGCGGAACGGGCTCGGGCGCCCGCGCCTGCCGTGCGGCCACATGGGTGACCACGGCCTGCAGGGTGCCATCGCCACCCAGGACGGCGATCAGGCGGGGCTTGCGGTCGAGAAAGCGTTCGAGAGCAGCAGCGAAGTCGCCGGGCCCATCGGCCTCAACCAGCTCGGCACCGCAGCGGGCGATGACCTGCCGCATGCGAGCGGCGAGATCACCCCGGCTGAGGCGAAAGCTGCGCGGATTGAGTATGACGCAGGCGGGCCCGACGGCCTGCGCACCGACGACGTCGGCCGCCAGACCGGGGGGCGGCACAGGGGCATCGGGGAGGGCGCCGGTCACTGGGCTCCGGTCCTCCGCTCACGCCAGGCCGGCATCGCCGAATCCTCACGCGAAGTAGCGCAGGCGCCACGCCACAATTCGGCCACCGCCCCGAAGAAGCTGCTGCGATTCACCTGTCGGTACACGGCATCGTCGGGCAGGCGTGCCATCAGCCGCCGGTGGGCCTGGCCCATATTGTGGTAGGGCAGGGACGGCAGCAGATGGTGCAGGGCGTGATATCTCAGCCCGACCGGAAACAGCCATACGGTCAACCAGGTCTGGCCGGTGATGTTGATGGAGTCGCCCAGCTGCTCGGCATGGCTCATTTCGTTGCCACGGTTGGCGTAGCCGTGGGCGGCGAGGTTGCGCACCCAATTGAGCGACAGGGCCCAGGCCAGCAGCAGATAGGCCATGCCCAACTGGATCGGGGCGATGTACCCGGCAACTGTCAGGGTGATCAGAGTTGCCAGCCAGGCAAAACAGAGCCACTCCACCAGCGACAGGTGGCGCTCGTCACCGGCGGGAAATCGCTTGGCGTAGTAGGGATTGGATACCGCAGCGGAGAAGCGGGTCAGCACGATTTCCCGCAGGCGCGGGCTGAGCCGCGACACCGGACCCAGAATGCCGAACCGGATGATGGTGAGTGTCGGCAGCAACGGTGCCTGGACCAGGTACTTCAGGATTTCCGATTTCGGAGCCGCCGCCAGCGGAATGTACTCGCCATCGTCGGGTGTGCCGAACAGGCGCGGGTTGTGGTGATCCATGTGGTTGCGATACACGATCCACGGCATCAGCAGGGGGATGCCGACCAGCAGGTTCCAGGTGCGCTTGAACCAGGGCATTTCCCTCGGGCCCATGTGCACCAGTTCATGAATGAACGTGCCCACCCGGAAAAACAGGACGCCAGCCACCAGGAAGGCAACGATCTGTGTGACGCTCCAGGCCGGCGCCGTAAAGTAGACATAGGTCAGGACCCAGGCGCCGGCGGCGCTGAGCAGCATGTCGGTCCAATAGACGGCAGGCGAACGGCCAAACAGGTCGCTGACCAGATCGCGACACAGTCGGACTTCGTCGGGATTGATTTCCTCGGCGGTGCGGCCTTGATCGTCGGATTGGCCTTGGGGGTCGATGTTCACTTCCATACTCTTGCTCTGCTTGGCGAGGCAGGCTGGTTTCCAGGGTCGCAAGGATACCGGTTTTCCTGCAAGCGGTAAAAAAATGACGCCGGCCTGACAAACTCCCTTGATGCAACGCAATCCGGGATATTGGGTGCGGTCGCTGCGAAAAAAGATGACAAACGGCTCGAATGGCGGCACATTTTCCCCGCGGGTTGCCTTACAATCCTGAACAAAAGCTGACTGAGCACTCCCCGGAGCGCCTCAACCCATCGAGTGGGCGAAGAACCATGCAGTTGTCCCGACAAAAACTCTACCGCGCCGGCATTTGGGCCGCCACCGCACCGCTTCCCAGACAACAGCGGATCGCCGCACGGCATCGATTGCGCGCCGCACTCGATAATCGACTCGTGCTGGCGGCGGACGCGCTCGTCCTTTCCCGCGCCAAGAGCGGACGCACCTGGCTGCGCGCCATGCTGTCCCGCCTTTACCAGCAACACTACGGACTGCCCGAGAACCTGTTGCTCGACTACGACAACTTTCATCGCCTGAAGCCGGAAATACCGGTTGTCGCCATGACCCACGGGCACTACCTCGACCAGCTTGCCGAGCACGGTCGCCACGGCGCCAGGCTGCGTGGCCGGCCGGTCATCTTTCTGGTTCGCGACCCGCGGGATGTGGCGGTTTCCGAGTACTTCCAGGCCACCCGGCGGGCCAGTGCGTACAAGCGGGAGATGTACGCCATCGACGATGCCCAGTCGATGTTCGATTTCGTCATGACCGCTCCCGTGGGCCTGCCGGCCATCTGCGAATACCTCAACCACTGGCAGCAGGAATTGCAGGGCTGGGATCGGGTGCTGTCGGTTCGCTACGAGGATCTCAGGGCGAACCCGAACGACCAGTTGGGTGCTCTTTGCCAGTTCCTCGGCGCCCCGTTTTCGGAGGCAGAGATTGCCGAGGCGGTGGATTTCGCCGATTTCGAGTCGCTCAAGAAGAAGGAGAAGGAAAACTTCTTCGACAGCAAGCGGCTGCGCCCCGCCAACGCCGATGACCCGGACTCCTTCAAGGTGCGTCGTGGCAAGGTCGGCGGCTATCGCGACTATTTCAGCGATGAGCAGATCCGCCGGATCGATACCCTGGTCGCCGAACGGCTCAGTCCGGTATTTGGATACGGCGATACCTTCTGATGCGCTGGTTGTTGTTACCGTGCGAAACCCGGGTTCGGGAGTTCGACGCCAAGCTGTTGGTCGCACTTCAGGCCGCGGCGCGCGGCGTGACCTCGGTGGTCGGCAGCAAGAAGATCATGGATCTTCGCCTTGGCTCGCTCCCACCGGGGGTCTATGTCGCCAAGTCCTTCACCGAACGCAACCTGCTCAACTTTCGTCTGGTGCCCGGTGTCGGCCACCGGCTGGTCGGCTGGGACGAGGAGGGCCTCGTCTGGGCCTCCCGGGAAGTGTACTGGCGCACCAAGCTGGATGGTGCCGCGCTGGCGGCGCCCGAGCTGCTGATGGCCTGGGGCGAGGAAAACGCTGCGGCCTGGCAGGCATTCCCCGACTATCGCGGCACTCCCATCGCCGTTACCGGCAACCCCCGAGGCGACCTGCTGCGCCCGGAACTGGCGGGCTTTTTCGCCGAGGAGACCGACGCCATCCGGCAGCGCCACGGCCACTTCATGCTGCTCAACACCAATTTCTCGCGCGTCAATCACGTTCAGCCGGCACAAAATCGCCACCTCAAGTGGCTCCGAGAACAGCGCCCGGACGATCCTCGCGGCGGTTTTGCGGGACACAAGTTCAATCTTTTCAATGCATTCAAGCAGGTTCTTCCCAAACTGGCTGAAGCGATGCCTGCCGGCACAACGCTGGTGGTGCGCCCCCATCCCAGCGAGCGACAGGAAACCTGGGTGGAGCAGGCACGCGGGTTCGACAACGTGGTGGTTAGTCATCAGGGCAATGTGGTGCCCTGGCTGCTGGCCGCCCGGGGGCTGATTCACAACGGCTGTACCACGGCGGTGGAAGCCTACCTCATGCAACGCCCCTCGCTGGCCTACATGCCGGTGCGGTCACCGGAGTTCGATCACCCGCTCCCCAACGGCCTGAGCCTTCAGTACGACGACGCGGAACAGCTGATCGCCGCCACTCGCGAATGCGCACAGAACCCCGAGGCCATGTTCGCGCGACAAGCCAACAGCGAACGGGAAGCCCTGCTGGAGCGCAATATCGCTGGAAGTCACGGCATGCTGGCCAGTGAACGGGTCATGGACACCCTGATGCCACTGCTCGACGACGGCGTCACCGGGCGCACCGGCTCCATCGCTGCGCGACTGGGACTGGGCCTTCGGCGAACCGTCCGTGCCGTGCAGTCGCTGGTGCCGGGGCAGGGCAACCACCGCGCCTATCTCGAGCATATGTTCCCGACCACCTCGCTGGCGGAGGTGGAGACCCGGCTGGCCCGTCTGCGCGGGTGCCTGTCGCTGGACACGGAATTGCGCGTTACCCAGTGCGCGCCGAACCTGTTTGTGATCGAACCGGTCCGCTGACAATCCCCTTAGCTCCGGAACCGTTTATCCGACCGCTCCCTGATACCCCAGCACATACCCCAGCGCGGCGCGCTGCATCGGCGTGAACGACAGGTCCGGCAGGGCGCCTTCACGTCGATAGCGATAGGTGGATGTCAGTGGGGTATCCCAAGTCAGGAAGTGGAACATCAGCACCAGCCGGTCCGCCGTATTGCCCCGACTGCCGTGGTGCAGGCAGGCGCTTGAATCGACAATGAGTCCGGTGCCCGCGGGCCCGGTGGCCCGTATGGCCTGGCCGCGCCCGCCGGCCTGATCGACCTGCTCGTCGGTGATGCGCCCCAGCCGGCGCCAGTGACCCAAAGGCCGGCTGCGCCGGATATCCTCGGTGATGCCTGTCGAAAGCGCTGCGGGCAGCAGGGTGAAGGGGCCCTGCTCGGGACCGGTATCGGTGAGGTTGATCAGGATTTTCACCTGGTGATGATCCTCATCGTCCAGGTGCCAGAGCTGGCTGCGCCGCGCCGAGTCATTGGGTGGCGTCCACCACAGTGCGGCACCGCCCAGCTGGGGCACACTGCCCAGGTAGCGGGCTGCGGCGGCGAGCAACTCGGGGCTCAGCATCAGCTGCAGGCAGTCGCGGTGGCGAACCAGCTCGTCGCCGTCGGCGATGGTGCGCAGAAAACCGCCTTTTCTCGGGTTGCCCGCCCGGACTGCAGTGGCCGCCTCCCGACGCGCCGCCTCCAGGCGCGCCAGGGCAAATTGTCGCACCCCTTCCCAGCCGGGCAGGGTGTCTGCCGTGAAGAACCGATGCCCCGCCGCCGCCTCGATATCCAGCGGTGAGCCCTCGACCGGCACCAGTGCTCGACAGGCTTTCAGGTGGCTGGCCAGCGCAGCGCGCTTGTGGCGGCGTAGCCAGGGGTGGACCCAATGGCGGGGCAGGCCAAGGCGCTTGCACAGCAGTTTGTCCAGGGTGCGCCCCCGGATGGGCGGGTCGGGCAACCATAGGGAATCGTTCATGAAAAGACCGCAATCCGCAGTTTGTACTGATAGAATGCCCACCGGGCAAAATCGGCCCTGATGATACAGCAACCACTCGGAGCGGGGAGCATGACCACAGTCAAGATTATCGGCGCCGGATCCATCGGCAATCACCTGGCCCACGGCTGCCGCCAGCGTCAGTGGACCGTGACCATGACCGATATCGACCCCGCTGCCCTGCGGCGTACCCGCGACTCGATCTACCCGGAGCGCTACGGCCAGTGGGATGACGGCATCCGCCTTGCCGCACCTGGTGATGTGGCCCACGAGACCTTCGATGTGGTGGTGATCGGTACACCACCGGACACCCATCTGCCCCTGGCACTGGCGGAGCTGGAAGGCCAGCCGCCGAAGGTGATGATCATCGAGAAACCCCTGAGCCCGCCCTTTGCCGAAAGCCGTGAACTGCTGCAGCGCGCGCGCCAGTGCGGCACCCGGGTGCTGGTGGGCTACAACCACCGGCTGACCGGTCACAGCCTGCTCGCTGCGAACTGGCTCGCCGAAAACAGCCTGGGTGCGATCACCACCCTGCGGGCCCGCTTTCGCGAACACTGGGGCGGTATCTTCGCCGCCCATCCCTGGTTGAGCGGCCCGTCGGATACCTACCTCGGCTTTACCGCCAGCGGTGGCGGCGCGCTGTGCGAGCATTCCCACGGCGTCAATATCTTCCAGCATTTCAGCACACTGACCGGGCAGGGGGCCATCGTCGAGGTAGATGCCATGCTCGATGAGGTGGAGCGCGATGGCGCGGCCTACGACCGGGTTGCCCAGCTGTCCGTGCGGACCGAAAGCGGCCTCGTGGGCCTTATCATCCAGGACGTGGTGACCCAGCCGGCCGAGAAATGGCTCCGGGTCGAGGGCGAAAAGGGCTTTCTCGAGTGGCAGGTCAACAGCGCACCCGGTGAGGACCGCGTCGCACTCTGCCTGCACGGCCAGGCACCGAGGGAGGAGCGCGTGAGCAAGACCCGTCCCGACGATTTCCGAGGCGAGATTACCCACATTGCCGAGCTGCTCGACAACCCGTCTCTGACCTCGCCGCTGGATCTCGCCGCCGGCATGGCCACCATGCAGGTGATCGCGGCGGCCATCACCTCGTCCCGCGAGGGGCGGCGCGTGCGCGTCGACTACAGCGCCCTGGCGGAGTGAGTTGATGCTGGGAGACAAGCGCATACTGGTGGTGGTGCCGGCCCGGGGCGGCAGCAAGGGCATACCGCTCAAGAACCTCCGTCCCGTGGCGGGTCGCTCGCTGGTCAGCCGGGTCGGCGACCTGGTGCAGGCGCTGCCCTGGGTCGATCGCGCCGTGGTGTCCACCGACCACCTGGTGATCGCCGAGACCGCGCGGGACTGTGGTCTGGATACCCCCTTCATGCGACCCACCGAGCTTTCCGGCGATCGCATCGGTGACGTGGACGTCCTGCGCCATGCCCTGCAGGCCACCGAAGCCGACGACGGTCAGCACTACGATGTGGTGGTGATGTTGCAGCCCACCTCACCGCTGCGACGGCCCGAGCATGTGACGGCCACGGTCGAGAAACTGCTGCAGGACAACCTGGATGCGGTGTGGACGGTGTCGCCCACCGATCTCAAGGCACACCCCCTCAAGCAGCTGGAAGTGGACGCCGACGGCCGGCTCAGCCTGTGGGACGAGCGCGGTACCGACATCATTGCCCGCCAGCAACTCAAGCCTGTCTATCACCGCAACGGGGTCGCCTACGCGCTGCGTCGACATTGCCTGCTCGAGGATGGCAACCTGTTCGGCAGCCAGGCTGGCGCGGTGATCATCGACGAGCCCATGGTGAGCATCGATACCGAGGAGGATATCGCCAGGGTGGAGGAGCTGCTCGCCGGTCGCGCCAATCCGGCCACGCTGGAAAGAGCGCCCATACCCAAGAAACTGGTAGTGGACATCGACGGCGTCGTGGCCGAGCCGGTCGCCAGCAAGGACTACGCCGTCGCCGGGCCGCTGACCGAAAATATCGTCCGCATCAACGCGCTCTTCGATGCCGGTTGCCACATTACCCTGTTCACCGCCCGCGGTACCGCCACCGGCATCGACTGGGAGCCGGTGACCCGGGGCCAGCTGGAACGGTGGGGCGTACGCTTCCACGACTTGCGCTTCGGCAAGCCCGCTGCGGATTACTACATTGACGACCGTCTGCTGACGCTGGCACAGGCTGTGGCCCTGTGCGGCCTGCCAGACCCCGTATCCACGGAGACCTGACTGCAATGAATGAGATTTTCGACGACCTGTTCATTTTCGAGATGGCCAACAACCATCAGGGCAGTGTGGAGCACGGCCTGGCCATCATCGACGCCGCAGCGCGCCTGACCCGCAAGCACGGCATTCGCGGCTCCGTGAAGCTGCAGTTTCGCGAACTCGACAGCTTTATCCACCCGGCCGCGAAGGGGCGGGAGGACATCAAGCACATCCCGCGCTTTGAAAGCACCCGTCTCGATCTGCACGACTTCCGCCAGCTGGTGGACGCCACCCGCGAGGCCGGCCTGCTGTCCGTGGCGACTCCCTTCGACGAGGCCTCGGTGGGTACCTGCCAACAGCTGGGCGTGGAAGTGATCAAGATCGCCAGCTGCTCCGCCACCGACTGGCCGCTGCTGGAAGCCATCGCCGCCACCCACAAGCCGGTGATCGTGTCCACCGGCGGTCTGTCCATCTACGACATCGACAATGTGGTGACCTTCCTTCACAAGCGGGTACCGGCGCTGGCGGTCATGCACTGCGTGTCGGTCTACCCGACACCGCTGGAGCGCCACTCACTGAACTTCATGTCACGCATGATGCGGCGCTACCCCTATGTGACCATCGGCTACTCCGGGCACGAGGCACCGGACAATACCGAAGTGGCGGTCGCCGCGGTCGCCAAGGGTGCCAGGCTGCTGGAACGCCACTTCGGCGTGCCCACCGACACCATCAAGCTGAACGGCTACTCCATGAACCCGGACGAGGCGGATGCGTGGATTGCGGCGGCGCTGCGCGCCCGGGACATCTGCGGCAGGGACGATGACAAGTACGTCTCGCAGGAGGAGTACGACTCACTGCTCTCACTGCAGCGCGGCGTCTTCGCCAAGCATCGCATCAGTCGCGGCGAGACCATCACCCGCGACGATGTGTACTTCGCCATGCCCTGCGAGGACGGCCAGCTGACCTCCGGGCGATTCGGGCAGTACCGTACCCACTATGTGGCATCGGCCGACTACGAACCCGATACCGCCGTCTTCGAGCGCCCCCAGAACGACAGCCTGACCCAGTTGCGCGGTATCCTGCACGACGGCAAGGGGCTGTTGTACGAAGCCGGCATCGTCCTCGGCAATGACATCAGCATCGAGGTGTCCCACCACTACGGGCTGGATCGATTCCGGGAAGTGGGCTGCATCCTGGTCAACTCCATCAACCGCGAATACTGCAACAAGTTCCTGTTGATGCTGCCGGGACAACGCCACCCGCGCCACAAGCACAAGACCAAGGAAGAGACCTTCCACGTCCTGTGGGGCGACCTCGAGGTGGACCTGAACGGCGATATCCTGCACCTGAAGGCCGGCGACAAGCTGCTGGTCGAGCGGGACACCATGCACTCGTTCAGCTCGCGCCACGGCTGTGTGTTTGCCGAGATCTCGACCCGGTCCATCGTCGGGGATTCCTACTACGAGGACCAGACCATCGCCGCCAAGGACCCGCTGGAGCGCAAGACCCTGGTGGACTCCTGGTAGTCGTCCCGGGTCCAAGTCTTCGAGAGATCGGCAAGAAGGGGAGATCGGGAAGTGGGGAAAGTGGCGCGGGTTACGCGCCACTGCAGGTTCCGAAGCCGCGCCGGAAGGGCGCGGTCCGGCCGGATGTCGAGCGCAGTAGGTTTTCAGAGGTTCCTTATCGGGCCTGGCGCTCCAAAGCCGCAATAATGTGCTCCACCTGCTCATCGCTATGGGCCGCACTCAGGCTGATGCGCAGCAGGTTCAGGCCGTTGGGTGTGGCCGGCGGAATCATCAGATTGGTGTAGACGCCGTCGGCCAGCAGGCCATGCCAGTGGGCGAGGGCGGTCTCGCGATCCGGCAGCACAATGGCGGCCACAGGACCGGGCTCTGCCGAACCCAGCTGATAACCCAGCTCGGTGATTCCAGCGTAGAGGCGATGGATGTGACGCCATAGTCGCGCACGCAGCTCCTGCCCGTTGAGGGAAATCGCCAGTGCTTCGCGGGTAGCGGCCACCACCGCCGGCGAGGGTGACGCCGTGAAAATGTAGGGACGGCTCGCCAGCCGCAGCAGCTCCAGCTCCGGGTGCGGACTGACGCAGAAACCACCGATCCCCCCCAGGCTCTTGGAGAAGGTGCCGACGATAAAGTCCACCTCGTGCAGCAACCCCTCGTGTTCCGCCAGCCCCAGCCCGCGCTCGCCCATCACGCCGAAGGAGTGGGCGTCATCCACCAGCAGCATGGCGCCATGGCGATTCTTGACCTCCACGAAATCGGCCAGCGGCGGTCGATCACCCAGCATGCTGTAGAGCCCCTCGATGACCACCAGGGCACGGCTCGCGTCATCGCCCAGCCGGCGCAGGCGAGCATCCAGGCTGTCGGGGTCACTGTGGCGAAAGCGGATCGTACTGGCGCTGCCGAGGCGACAGCCGTCATAGATGCTCGAGTGGCTGTCGGCGTCCACCAGAAGATAGTCATCGGGACCGGCCAGGGTGGACAGGACTCCGAGGTTGGCCTGATAGCCGGTGGAGAAGACCATGGCCGAGGGCCAGCCGAAGGCGTCGGCGATCTCGGCTTCGAGCTGCCGGTGGGTATTGAGGGTGCCGTTGGCCATGCGGGAACCGGTGGTGCCGGTGCCGTATTTGCGAATGGCGTCGATGGCCGCTTCCTGGCAGCGGGGCTGGAAGGTCATGCCCAGGTAATTATTGGTGCCAGCCAGCAGTACCTTGCGGCCGTCGATCAGCGCCTCGGTGGCCGACAGAACTTCCATGGGGGTCGCCAGGGGCGGCGGACCTTCGCTCTGAAGTTCATTGTAGGCCTGTTGCTGGGCTCGGAACTTGTCGAACAGCCCCATCAGGAACGAGCCTCCAGGCGCTTGATGATGCAGTCCGCCAGCTGATCCACGGTGCGGATGTCGGCGAGCTGATCCGTGGGCACCGTGATGTCCAGCTGATCCTCGATCTCCATGATCATGTCCATCACCCGCAGGGAATCCAGATCGATGTCCCCCACCAGGTCCGTCTCCGGTGTGATCGCCGGCGCCGGGTAGGGCAGTACGGTAGCCAGGGCGGCCTGTATGGTCTCGTAAATGGTTGTTCTGGATTCTGTCATGATCGCTGGTTCCACCCGGGAAGGCTGTTCAGGGCGTGGGACAACCGAATGACCGGCGTCCAACCTGTTGAATTATGGAGCGCGGCATTATCGCAAAACCAGTCGGAATGAACCAGTTCCCGCGCCTTGCCGGGCACCAGTATCGGAGCCTGGCGGTAACAGCGCGACAGCATCAGGTTGGCGCGCGCGACCCATGCGAGCAGTGGTGCCGGAACAACCACCGTCCTGACCGGCCTGCCCCGTATGGTCTCGGCGAGCCGCGCCAGTCGACGCCAGGTATAGCCCTCCGCCTCGCCATCGTGGAGGGTCACACTGGCGTTGAGACTGCGACCACCTTCCGCCAGGCAGAGAATGGCGCCGACCAGGTCGTCCGCGTGAACGACCGAGAAACGGTTGTCCACCGATCCCATCACCGGCAGCCAGCCCCGCGCCAGGCTGCGCCACAGTGGCGCAAGCGCGGGGTCATCGGGCCCATACACCACCGGCGGGCGCAGTGAGGTCCAGTTGGTGGCGCGCTCTGCCACCGCCTGTTCGCCGGCGGCCTTGCTGGCGGCGTACCAGGAAATATCCGGAGCACGTGCGGCCAGCGAGGAAATGTTGATCAGATGCGCATCGGGGTTGGTGCTGGCGAGGGCGTCCAGCAGACGTAGGGTGCCGTCGCGGTTGGCCGCCATGAAATCCCGCTCGCTGCGACCGCGTATGGCGCCGGCCAGATGAATCACCACGTCGGCACCGGCCACCAGCTCACACAGCGCATTGCCGTGCTGCAAGTCGCCGATCACCGGGGACAGGCGAGGGTGCTCGGGCAACCGGTCCTGCGAGGATGGCCGCACCAGCGCCGAGACGGACCATGCCGCACGGGCCAGCAGCGCCCGCAACAGGTGTCGACCGATGAAGCCGGTGCTGCCGGTGATCGCGAAGCGAATAGGGGTTTCTCCCGCCAGTCGAGTCCGGATCCGGGCCGGAGTCAGGTGGAACGGGCCAGGGCGACCACCGACTCGACGGGTTCTCCGCCGAGCACTGCGCCATCCTCGTGCCGCGCCAGAAACTCCCTGCGCGCGGCACTGCGCGACAGCTTGCCCGAGGACGTGCGCGGTAGCGAACGCGGCGGCACCAGCTCGATGAAGCATGAGATGCCGAACTCGGCGCTGATGCTGCTGTGAATACGCTCCATCAGGCAGGAGCGACGCTGGGCATCGTGGTCGCGACACTGCACCACCAGCACCGCCACTTCGGAACCTTCCGGACCGGGAACCGAGAACGCTGAGGTGTCCTCGGGTCGAACTTCCGGCTGCTGCTCGGCCAGACGCTCAATGTCATGGGGCCAGATATTGCGACCGTTGATGATCAGCAGGTCCTTGCTGCGGCCCGTGATGTAGAGACTGTCGCCGACGCGGTAGCCGATATCGCCGGTACTCAGCCAACCGTCGGCGGACAGGGTACGGGCGGTCGCCTCGGGGTTGTTGAAATACCCGGACATGACGCTGCCACCGCGCAGGAACACCTGGC
>JBJHAZ010000004.1:0-5552 GCA_050485225.1 Gammaproteobacteria bacterium | reverse complement strand
GTCGCCAACGGCGACGCCCTGTTCATCGCGAATTTCCACTTCCAGATCGGGCAGAGGAACGCCGCAGTTGACGTAGTGATTGACCCGATCGTTGTCACCACGGCTGACAATGGCCCGTGCCTCACCCGTCTCGGCCAGCACTTCGCTGTCCACGGTATCCACCTGCAGGCCGGCGTCGAGGGCAAAACTTACCCCGATAGCGGTCTCCGCCATGCCGTAGCTCGGTACAAAGGCGCGCCAGTCGAAACCTGCCGGAGCCAGCGTGCGGGCAAACTTGCGCAGCCAGCCCGGACGGATCATCTCCGCGCCCACGCCGGCCAGTCGCCAGGCCGACAGATCCAACTGCTCGATATCGGGCGCCCGCAGGCGCCGGGCGCACAGGGCGTAACCGAAGGGCGGTGCAAAGGACATGGTGGAGCGGTTGCGCGACATCAGCGTCAACCAGGTACGCGGGCGCATGGCGAAGTCACGCGTCGGCAACAGGTCGACGGAACGCTGGGCAGCGACGCCCCCCAGCAGCATGCCCACCAGGCCCATGTCGTGGTAGAAGGGCAGCCAGGAAAAGAAGCGGTCCTGGTCGTTGATGCGCAGGCCGTCACGGATGATACCGGCCAGGTTGATCAACACCGAGCGCTGGGTCAGCATGGCGCCGCGCGGAAAGCTGGTGCTGCCGGACGTGTACTGCAGATAGGCGATCTCTTCGGCGCGCGGCTGCTCGGGCAACGCCTCGGCGGGCGCCAGAGCCTCACAGGCATCAAGGCTGCCGGCCAGCACCATGTCCAGCCCATCGGTGGCTTCGAGCAGGAAGGACTCGAAGGCGGGTGGGGCAAACGCAACACTGGCCTCGCAATCGCGCAGCATCTGGCGCAAGTGACGCACGTAGGCCTCCCTGCCGCCCAGGTGCACCGAGGCGGGCAGCGGAACCGGAATCAGCGAAGCGTACTGACAGGCAAAGAACAGCAGCACGAACTCGGGGTGGGTGTCCGCCACGAGGGCGACACGGCTGCCTCTGGCGAGGCCGAGTCCATGCAGGCGCAGGGCAAGTGAGCGCGAGCGCTCACGCAACTCGCGATAGCCGAGAGAGTCGGTCAGCTGGCCGCGACCGGAATAGAAATTGAGCCCGGTAGCACCGGTGGCGGCGTAGTCGAGGGCTTCGGACAGGTTGGCAAAGTCAGCTCCACGCAGCGGGATACCGCTCACTGTCGGCGTGATATTGTCGGTCAAATCTGTCTCCCCTCTACATTGGCTGCCGCCTCGTCAGGGCTTATGATACCCGGCGGCCGGCAGTGCCGACGCACTGCTTAGGCTTCCCAACAGGCAAGTGCCGCGCCAGGATTATTCGGTAGCGGCTCAATAGACCTGAAAAGAGTGTAGTTTATCCAATTGAGCGGCAGGATGCACAACCTTTGACCATGACTCCATGGCTTGGGACCCGCAGGCATCCACACAGGAACCAGCATGCAGACTTCGGGTACTCCCCCCCGCGAGGTGACCGTGACGCCGGTGACCGGCGGTCGGCAACAACGGATATTCTTCCGCATCGGCGAAGCGATCAACGGTCGGGACCCGGCCTGGGTGGGGCCGTTGACCTTCATGCGCCGCCAGCAGTGGTCGCCGAGTGCGCCCTGGTTCGAACACGGGCGCGCCGCCGCCTGGATCGCCTGGCGTGCCGGCCAGCCCGTCGGCTGCATCAGCGCCCAGGTGGATGAGTTGCACGAGCGGACCTGGGGGGAAAAACTGGGCTATTTCGGCCAGTTGGAGGCCATCGATGACCCCGAGGTGTTCACAACATTGATCGAAACTGCGGCGACCTGGCTCCGGGAGCAGGGCATGACCGTGATGCGGGGACCCTATGACCTGTCGGTGAACCAGTCCTGCGGGCTGCTGGTGGAGGGCTTCGACACCCCGCCCATGATGATGATGGGCCATGCGCCACCCTACTACGGCGGCCGTCTCGAGGCGACCGGACTGGAACCGGCCATGGATCTGCTCGCCTATCGGGTGGTGCCGCACTTCGACACGCCGCGACCTGTTGCCACCCTTCTGAAACGCGTTGCCAGGCGGCTTACCGTCCGGCCCCTCGACAAGCATCGCTTCGAGGAGGAAATGGCACTGCTGAGAGACATTTTCAACGATGCCTGGTCCAGCAACTGGAGCTTCGTACCCTTTACCGAACGGGAGTTTCGCCAACTCGGCAAGGACATTCGCCCCCTGGCACGGGACGGCTATATCCAGATCGCGGAAATCGACGGTGAGGCTGCCGCCTTTATCGTGGTGTTACCCAATTTCAACGAGTACATTCGTGATTTCCGTGGCCGACTGTTGCCCTTCAACTGGGCCCGACTGCTCTGGCGCCTGCGCCGGCCGGCCACCACGGCCCGGGTGCCGCTGATGGGGGTGCGCAAGGCGTGGCAAGGCGGTATTGTGGGGTCGGCGTTGTCCTTTTCGGTGATCGAGGCGGCACGGCAGCACGTGGCCGCCGATGGCGTCCACACCGTGGAGCTGTCCTGGATTCTGGACAGCAACCAGGGCATGCGCTCGATCCTCGAAGCCATCGGTGCAGAGGTCTACAAACGCTATCGAATCTACGAAAGGGCTCTCACATGAGCGTAACCCACCGCACCAGACGCGCATCGGACGAACTCGACATCATCGTCCTGGCCGGAGATCGCGGCCCCGGTGACCCCTTGGCGGTCGAAGCGGGTGTCGCCGGCAAGACCCTGGTGCCGATAGGGGGTCGCGCCATGCTGGCACGTGTGCTCGATGTACTGTGCGCGCTGGAAGGCGTGCGGGCCATTCATGTGGTGGCGCCAGATTCCGAGGCGCATCGAACGCTGATAGAGGGGCGGGGCGATGCCCGGCTCCACCGCGTGGCACCGGCCAACTCACCGTCGCGCAGTGTCGCCCGCGCATTGGCCGACATCCCCGCCGAACAGCCCGTCCTGCTCACCACGGGCGACCATCCGCTGCTGACCCCACAGATGATCGACGAGGTGAGGGCACGGACCCGGCCGGAGACCGATTTCGCCGTGGCGCTTGCGCCCTGGCCAGCGGTATCCCGCCGTTTCCCCGGCAGTCGTCGCACCCGCTACCACTGTCGCGACCAGGCCTGGTGCGGCACCAACCTGTTTCTGATTGCCTCCGCCCGGGGCCGCCGGCTGGCGGAGATCTGGCAGCAGGTGGAGCAGGATCGCAAGAGCCCCTGGCGCGTGGCGCGCCTGCTGGGACCGCTCAACCTGCTGCTGTTCGTGATGCGCAGGCTCACACTGGACGACGCGCTAGAGCGCCTGTCGCGGCGCATCGGGGTTCGCTTGCAGGCGGTGCCGCTCAGCGATCCCGAGGGCGCGGTGGATGTTGACACCCCGGCGGACAAGTCGCTGGTGGAAACCGTGCTGGCCAGTCGGGAAGGCGCCCATGTGGCACATTGAGCGCCACATCATTCGCAGCGTCATGCCTCCGATTCTCGGGGCCGCCGTGGTGCTGGCCGTGGTCATGATCACCTTCTACACGGCACAGACGCTGGTGGACGCGGTGGCCGAACAGCACCCGCTGAGCAGCGTTGCCCATTTCACACTGCTGAGGCTGGGCATCTTTCTCGACGTGCTGCTCCCCACCGCCCTGTGCCTGGGCATCATCATGGGGCTGGGCCAGCTGTATACCCACCACGAGGTCACCGCCATGATGGCCTCGGGCGTCGGACCGCAGCGGATCTTTCTGGCCGTCCTGGTGCCCACCCTGGTGACGGCGATACTGGTGGCGGCCTCGACCCTGAGCCTGCGGCCCCAGGCCTTCAAGACGCTCTACGATCTCGAGAGCCGGCTGGCGATTCGCATCGACTTCGATCGGGTCGAACCGGGGCGTTTCGTGTCGCTCGGTTCGAGCTGGCTGGTCTACGCCCGGGAGCGCACCGATGACAGCCTCGTGGACGTCCTTGTCCAGCATCGCGGCGAGCGCGAAACGGAACTGCTGCGGGCGGGTTTCCTGCACCGGGAAGAAGGGGAGGGCCAGTTGCGCCTCATCTTCAGCGACAACGTCGAACACTACCGCTTCGAGCCCGGTGGCACGCCCCGGCTGCTCGGTCACTTCGACGCCTTGGACGTTGTACTGGAACCACCGGAAGCGCCGGAGCAGGTGCGCATGCGGCGCGCCTACTCGATGTCCAGCCTGCGCACCTCCGACAATCCCGATTACGTCGCCGAATGGCAATGGCGGGTCGTTGCGCCGCTGTCGACCCTGGTACTGGCGATGGCCTCGGTGCCTCTCAGCCGTGTCAATCCCCGCCAGGGCAGGGGTTCCAGGGCGCTGGCGGGTGTGCTGATGATCGTCGTCTACTTCAGCGTGCTCGGCACGGCCATGCACTGGGTGGAAAGTGCCCGGGTACCCACCTGGATTGGCGTCTGGTGGGTACCCGGGCTGCTTGCCCTCGGTTGTCTGCTGCTGTGGGGTGTGAGATGGCTCAGGGGACGACGGCCGTGACGACGGAGCACCTGCCCCCTCCGGTTCCCGAGGAGCCGGACCGCTGGTTCACCGGCCCCGAGCACGGGATACGGCTGGAAGCCTACCTGTCGCGCCAGTTGCTGAACGGCTATTGGGTAGCCGCTGCTGCGGTGGGTTCGCTGCTGTGGCTGCTGGAGATACTGCAGCGGCTGGAGCGCCTGGGTGACGGGTCGGAGACACTGTTCGGCGCGGTCTGGCACGCCTTGCTGATGGTGCCCGAGCAGCTGGTCGAATTGCTCCCGGTGATGACGATCCTGGCCACCGCCAGCATCCTCGGCATCCTGCAGGGCAACCGTGAGATCATCGTGTTGAGGATGGTGGGCTGGTCGCCCTGGCGCATCGCCGGTGTGGCCCTGATCCCCATGGTGCTGGTCACCCTGACCGCTATGCTGTACACCCAGTGGGGCAGCCCCTTGCTCTATCACGGCAGCGGCCCCCTGTTCGGTGGCGCCATCGGTGACGACGGCATTTGGCACAATGTGCACGGCCTATGGCTCTGGAACGGCAGCGAGCTGCTCAACATCCGCGAACTGCGCTTCGGCCATATTCCCGCGGACATCAATATCTTCCGGTTTGGTGAGGATGGCCGGCTTTTCGAACACCTGCATGCCGATCTCGCCAGCGTCGAAGCGGGCAGGCCGTGGCGGCTCGAGGGGGTTACCATCTGGACGCTGGAACCCGGCAATGACCGCTTCAGCGTCCACCCGGAAGTGGCCTGGCAGAGCTTTCTGACCGGCAGCCAACTCGAAATGTTCCAGCGCGCGCCGGGCACGCTCTCGGTGACCGACCTGATCCTGTATGTCATCGAGATGCGCCGCGCCGAGCAGCCGGCCAGCAGCTACGAACTGGTACTCTGGGAGCGAATGGCACTGCCGGTCGCCTGCCTGGGCATGGTACTCGTGGCCGTGGCCATGGCCGGCTCGCCCGACACCGATCGCAGCGGCGGTATCGGCCGCAAGATGTCATCGGCCGTAGGGGTGGGCCTGCTGTACCTCATGCTGGCACAGCTGGTTACCTACGCAGGGCTGCGCGCGGGGCTGCCTCCGCCAGTGATT
>JBJHAZ010000003.1:0-25326 GCA_050485225.1 Gammaproteobacteria bacterium | reverse complement strand
GCCCGCCGGAAAACGTACTCGACATTCTCTGAACCGAGGCCGCGCGCATGTCACAAGAATCCTATGTCCTGATACTGTACTACAGCCGTTACGGCAACACCCGGCACATGGCCCGTGAAATCGCCCAAGGCGTGGAGCAGGCTGGCATCGAGGCGCGCCTGCGCACGGTACCGCCGGTGTCCGCCGATTGCGAGCAGACCGCACCCGATGTGCCGGCCGAAGGCGACGTCTACTGCACCCACGAGGATCTGATCGGCTGCGCCGGGCTGATCCTCGGCAGCCCGACCCGCTTCGGCAACATGGCCGCGCCCCTCAAGTATTTCCTCGACTCCACCAGCAGCCTGTGGATGAACGGCGCCCTGATCGACAAGCCGGCCGCCGTGTTCACCTCCACCGCCAGCCTGCACGGCGGCCAGGAAACCACACTGCTGTCCATGGCCCTGCCGCTGCTGCACCACGGCATGATCTGGGCCGGCCTGCCCTACAGCGAAAGCGCCCTCGCGGAAACCCGCTCGGGCGGCACTCCCTACGGTCCCTCCCACCTCGCCGGCGGCGACGCCTCCATCCCGCTGAGCGACGAGGAAATCACCCTCTGCCGTGCCCAGGGCCTGCGACTGGGCCGACTGGCCCGCACACTGGCCGGGGCATCCGATTCATGACCGACCTGCACCGCAAGCTCAAGTTATCCCGGGTGATCTGCCAGGCCAGCTACATCTGCCTGTTGCTGACGCTGACCGCCAACGCCGTGGCCCGAGGCCACTACGACTACCCCACGGTCATCGCCATCACGCTGATTCCGCTGCTGCTGTTCGCGCCCGGCGTCTGGCGCGAAAACCCTCGCAGCCTCATCATGCTGTGTTTCGTGACCCTGCTCTATTTCGCCGTGGTGGTCATCAACCTGTTCAAGCCCACGCGCAGCGGTTTCGACTGGATCGAGCTGCTTTTCATCGTCAGCCTGTTCATCTCCGCCATGATGTTCAGCCGCTGGAAACAGATGAGCGCAGCAACCTCGAGGAGTGAGTAATGGGCCGCGTGTTCAGCACTTTCGGCAAGATACTCGGCCGCATCGCAGGTTTCCTGCGCGGCCTGATCAACGTGGTTTTCCTGCTGATACTGGTAGTCGTTCTGGTGAACCTGTTCAGCGATCAGGGTCGCCCCATGCCCGATCAGGCTGCCCTGTACCTGGCCCCGGCCGGCCGGCTGGTGGACCAGCGCAGCTATGTCGACCCGCTGACCCACCTGCTGGACCAGAGCCGCGCCGAAAGCGCCGAGACCGTCGTGAGCGAACTGGTCAAGGCCATCGACAGTGCGGCGGAAGACCCCCGCATCACCAGTCTGGTCCTGCACACCGACTATCTGCTCGGCGGCGGCATCAGCAAGCTCACCGAGGTGGCGGACGCCATCCTGCGGTTCCGCACCACCGGCAAACCGGTCATCGCCCACGGCCTGACCTTCACCCAGGATCAGTATTTTCTCGCCAGTCACGCCGACGAGATCCACCTCGATCCCATGGGCGGCGTCATGTTGACCGGCGTGGGCAGTTACCCGCTCTATTACCGGGAGGCGCTGGAGAAACTGCGCATCCGGCTCAATGTGTTCCGCGTCGGTGACTACAAGGACGCCGTCGAGCCCTTCACCCGCGACTCCATGTCGGACGCATCCCGCGAGCACAACAGCGCCTGGATCCATGCCCTGTGGGAACGCTATGCCGCGCGCATCGAAAGCCGCCGCGACCTGTCCCCGGGCACCATCGACGCGCTGATCGCGGACATGCCCGCCCAGGTGCGCCAGAGCAACGGCAACCTCGCCCGCCTGGCCGTCGCCCGCGGACTGGTGGATTACCTGTCCGATCACGGCACCCTGCAGCAGAGACTGGTGGAGCTGGCCGGTCACGATCCCGACAGGAACGATTATCAGCGCGTGGGCGTTCGCACCTACCTCACCCACGTCCACCGTGGCGAAGCCGTCCGCACGCCGCTGGCCGACCGGGTCGCAGTCATCACGGCCGCCGGCGTCATCATGGACGGCCCCCAGCCGCTGGGCACCATCGGCAGCGAAACCATGCGCGAGCTGCTGGAGCAGGTGGCCGAGGACGACAGCATTCGCGCCCTGGTGGTGCGTATCGACAGCCCCGGCGGCAGTGCCTTCGCCGCCGAGGAAATCCGCCGCGACCTTCGCGACCTGCGCCGCGAGCGCAACATCCCGGTGGTGGTGTCCATGGGCAGCATGGCCGCCTCTGGCGGCTACTGGATCGCGGCCGACGCCGATCGTATCTACGCCCAGCCCACCACGCTGACCGGCTCCATCGGGGTGTTCGGTATCGTGCCCAGTTTCGACGAGAGCCTGGCGGCACTCGGCATCCACAGTGATGGCATCGGCACCTCTCCGCTGGCCGACATGTTCCACCTGCAACGCCCCATGAGCGAACCGGCTCGGGAGCTGATACAGCTGGAGGTGGAGAGCATCTACGATCGCTTCATCGATCTGGTGGCCAGCGGCCGGCAACTCGAGCCTGCGGCAGTGCGGGCCGTGGCCGAGGGGCGTGTCTGGACCGGCGAAAGCGGCCTCGAGATCGGTCTGGTGGACGCGCTGGGTGACCTGGACGACGCCATTCGGGGCGCCGCCGAACTCGCAGGATTGGAGGAGTATGCGGTAGAGCGCATCAGCCGGCCACTCAGCTTCGGTGAACAGCTGCTGATGCAGCTCGGTGGCGGCATGGCCAGAATCGGATTGTCCTCAGCCCTGCCGGTGACAGGCCCCGGCCGCGACGCCCTGTCTCATGCGGCGCTGGAAACCGTGAAGGGCCCGCTGCGGGAACTGCGCTGGCTCAACGACCCGCGCGGCCTGTACCTGCGTTGCTTCGAGTGCGGCGAGCTCTGAGACGCGACGCCACAGACGGCGGTACTACCAACCCAGGGTCGCCTTGACGAACGGAATCGTCAGGCGACGTTGGTGCAAGAGGGATTCGCGGTCCAACCGCTTCAGCAGCGACAGCAGGTCGTTCAATTGGCGCGGCGCACGGCGCAGAATGTATTCGGCCACGTCGGGCTCGAGCCGCAGCCCACGCCGCAGCGCATACCACTGCAGCAGCTCCAGCTTGTCGTCATCGGCAAGGGCCGGCAGATGGAACACCAGCCCCCACTCCAGCCGGGTGCGCAGGTCCTCGAGAGTCAGCGGCAGCTGGCGGGGCGACATGCGCGCCGCAAACACCAACCGGTGCCCCAGTTCGCGGCTGCGATTGAAAAGGTGGAACAGGGCTTCCTGCCAGGCCGGGTCGGTCGCCACCGCATCGAGGTCATCGAGGCAGAGCAGCGACTGCTGCTCGAGGTCCGCCAGCACCTGGTCGGGCGGCATGGCGGCGAGTTCCGCCAGCGGCAGATACTGGGCCGAGCGCGACTCCCGAATGAAACGGTGACAGGCGGCCTGCAGCAGATGGGACCGACCACTGCCCTCCTCCCCCCACAGGAACACGCACGGTTCGGCGTCGGCGTCGCCAAGCCCGCGCAGCTGATCCACCAGGCCCAACAGCACCGACTGCCCGGCGCAGAAGAAACTGTCGAACGTGGCCTCGTCGTCCAGAGCGACCGGCAGGCTGAGCTGGAGCGGCTGCGACATCAAGGCACCCAGGAGAACTGCAGCAGCGCGGACTGAGGCGTTGCCGGCGCCTGCGTCAGCGGTGAGCCCTCCGGCCCCACCAGCAACGGGTCCTCCGAGCCCTCGCCGGGCGCGCCCTGCGAGGCGGTCGGCGCTTCGAGTGCCGGTCGCGCACCGATCGCGGGCCCGTTTTCGCCACCGACGAAGTGCTCGGAGTTGCGCAGACTCTGCAGCAGCACTTCGCGGCCACCATCCAGCGTCAGCTCGAAACGGGCGCGATCCCGCTCCACCGAAACCAGCCGCACGCGGCTCACCACCTCGATGTCGCGAAGCAGCGACTCGGCGCGGGCGAAGTCCTCGAAGGTGTACAGCTCACTCAGTTCCAGACGCACATCGGCCTGATCACCGCCGGGCAGATAGGCCTGGGTGCGAGCCAGACTGTCGAGTGCGCGGTCGAGGCTCGCCGCCACCACCGCCTCGAGGGGGCCACCGGCCACCGCATCGGCAAACACCTCTTCACCGGTCAACAGCAGCCAATCGCCGCGCCAGTCGCCCTCCTCACCGTCCCGGGCGGTTTCGGGTTCGGCCCCGGTCGCATCGGACGAGGCCCACCAGGGTTCCTCGTCCTCGGGCAGCAGAACCTCGGCATCCCCGATTTGCGGGCCGGTGGTGGGCAGCTCGGCGCCGAGGGCGGGATCACGCCGCACCGACTCCGGCGGCACCAGCCGCAGTAACAGCACCGTGGCTGAACCGTAGCGGCGCGAGGCCGTAGCCAGTTGTTCGGCATCGCGCTCCCACGCCTCCTCGGGCGGCAGCGCAAACTGGTCCTCCAGATCCAGCATCGGCTGACGCATGGGCACGGCGCGCTCCTCGAAGGTGGTCGCCAGGGCATCGTTCAGGCGCGGCAGGCGCGCCGGGTTGACGAGGACAGGACCCTCATCCGTATCGGCAACCACCCATACCAGCACCCTCGGCCTGCTCGCCGGCCACAGGGGCAAACCCAGACTGCGCACCAGCCGATCGACACTGCCGGGGACAAATCGGGCCACCAGATCGAGGCCGGTTTCGTGACCGTCGGCCACCAGCGGCGACTGGTACAGATACTCGATGACGTAATCCTCGAGCTCACTGCCACCGCGCGGCAGCCGGTCGATGCCGACCGTACTGTCGCCGGTCAGTTTGACCACCACACGGCGCAACCCCTCCCGCAGGGCCTGGTGGCGCGCCTGCGCGGACTGGTCCGGCACCGCGACCCGGACACTGAAAAGATCGTCCTGCCGCGCCAGTGCCGGCTGAGCCAGGATCACCAGCAGGGTGAACAGAGTGACGGCGCTCAGGGCGACGGTGGTGCGGGTTCGCAGCAGGAAATCCATGATCTTCTTCCGGGAGCTTGGTTGGCTAGATTGTATCAGCGGCCCCGCCCGCTGCCACCCATACCGACACCATGCCGGGCAGCCAGCATGCAAAAGCGCGCCCCGCAGCTGATTTCCGGCCGCCGACCCGCTAGAATGCGCACCTTGCCCCGAGGTTGGCGGACGCTCGCCCGGGACAGCATTCCAGTCATCGAGATCACCGAGCCACACGCCATGACCCAGCCGCCGAAGCAATCCCTCAGTTATAAAGACGCAGGCGTCGACATCGATGCCGGCAACGCCCTGGTCGAACGCATCAAGCACGTCGCCAAGGCTACCCGGCGGCCCGAGGTCCTGGCCGGCCTCGGCGGGTTCGGTGCGCTCTTTGCCCTGCCCGAGGGCTACCGCCAGCCGGTGCTGGTATCGGGCACCGACGGCGTGGGCACCAAGCTGCGGCTGGCCATGGACCTCGGTCGCCACGACACCATCGGTATCGATCTGGTGGCCATGTGCGTCAATGACCTGCTGGTGTGCGGCGCCGAACCGCTGTTCTTCCTCGACTACTACGCCACCGGCAAGCTGAACGTGGACACCGCCGCCGCCGTGGTGACCGGCATCGGCGAAGGCTGCCGCCAGTCCGGCTGTGCGCTGGTCGGTGGTGAAACCGCCGAGATGCCAGGCATGTACGAAGGCGACGACTACGATCTGGCGGGCTTCTGCGTCGGCATCGTCGAGCGCGACGGGATCATCGACGGCAGCAAGGTCGCGGCCGGCGACACCTTGATCGCCCTGCCCTCCAGCGGTGCCCACTCCAACGGCTACTCGCTGATCCGCAAGATCATCGAGGTGTCCGGCGTCAACCCCGCCGAGGAGCAGCTCGGCGACCGGTCGCTGGCCGATGCGCTGATGGCGCCTACCCGCATCTACGTCAAGCCGCTGCTGGAGCTGGTGCGTGCCGGGCTGGTGCACAGCATGGCCCACATCACCGGCGGCGGCCTGCTGGAAAACATTCCCCGGGTGCTGCCCGAGGGCACCAAGGCCGTGATCGACACCACCGCGTGGCAGCAGCCGGCAGTCTTCGTCTGGTTGCAGCAACAGGGCAATGTCACACCCCGCGAAATGCACCGCACCTTCAATTGCGGACTCGGCATGGTGATCTGCGTACCGGCCGACGGTGCCGAGGCGGCGCTGGACCTCCTCCGCCAGCAGGGCGAATCCCCGCTGGTGGTCGGCCACATCGCCGCACGCCAGGGCGATGAGGAAGCGGTCGACCTGCAGGGACTCTGAACCGGTGAGCACGACCCTACCGCGCCTGGCCATCCTGATTTCCGGCAGCGGCTCCAACCTGCAGGCCTTCATCGATGCCATCAGTGACGGCAGCCTGACTGCCGAGATCGGTGTCGTCATCAGCAACCGCCCCGAAGCCCTGGGGCTGGAGCGCGCCAGTCGGGCGGGCATCCCGACGCGGGTGCTCGATCACCGCGACTTCCCCAGCCGCGAAGCCTTCGATGCCGCACTCGCCGAGCTGGTGGAAGGTGACCGACCGGATCTGGTCATACTGGCCGGCTTCATGCGTATCCTGACACCCGCGTTCGTGGGCCGTTTTCGCGGCCGTCTGCTCAACATCCACCCCTCGCTGTTGCCCCGCTATCCGGGGCTGAATACCCACCAGCGTGCCCTCGAGGCCGGCGATGTGCAGGCCGGTGCCACCGTCCACTTCGTCACCGAGGAACTGGATGGCGGGCCGCCGGCCCTGCAGGCCGTCGTTCCCGTACTGCCCGGCGACGACGCCGCCACCCTGGCCGCACGGGTTCTCGAACAGGAACACCGCATCTACCCCCTGGCTGCCCAGTGGTTCTGCGAGGGCCGGCTGCGACTCGATGGCGACCGCGCCACCCTCGACGGTGCCCCTCTGCCCCCCACCGGGCACGCCTTTCATCCCTCCCCCTGAACGTTCGGATCACCCCGCTGAACCCGCGATCCTTTCCGCGGTCAAACAGTTGAGGCACTGACCGCCGGACTCGCCGGGGTGCCCGCCTTGCCAGCAACATCACATCAGGTGGCTCATTTGTTGAAAACAGCATTCATTACGGTGACCCTTCTCATGACGATAACCACAAGCCAAGCAGGCACACTGAATCTCGAACCCTTCAGCGCGGTCTACACGGCCCGCTACAGCGGCATCAGTCTGGAGGCCACGCGCACCCTGACCCGCACTGGTGACGATCGCTGGGAAATGACCACGGAAGCGCGCAATTTCATGGGTCGCATCAGCGAGATCAGCCGCTTTCACATCGACGACGGCCACATCCTGAGCGACCACTACCGTTACCAGCGCCGAGTTCTGGGCTCCAGCAAACAGGAAGAGCAGCTGTTCGACTGGAAGCAGCGCCGCACCGGCTACTACGTCAACCGCGGCCCGGACAGCAAACCGCGCCGCGAAATCGCCCTCGACCGCCCTCTGCTCGACCGCAGCAACTACCAGCTGATGCTGGTACACGACCTGCGCAACGGCGCCGAGGAACTCAGCTACCTCATCGCCGACCGCGGTCGTGAGCGGGAATATCACTTCGAGCGACTCGGGCGAGAGACACTGAGTACGCCTCAGGGTGATATCGAGACCATCAAGGTGGCCCGCGTGCGCGATGACAGCGACCGTCAGACCGTGTTGTGGTTCGCGCCGGAGCTGGAGTACCTGCTGATCAAGATGGAACATTCGGAGGAAGCCGGCAGCGCCCACACCCTGTCGCTGGTGCGCATCGACTACATCGGCGATGAACGGAATGTTTACGGCGACGCCGACTTCGATCACACTCGGGCTGTCCCCCTGGCAAGCGGAGTATTCAATGCCCACTGATCGACCTGCCCTGCAGACGGGCCGAGCGGCCCCACTGATCGTCCTTGCTGTCGCAGCGGTATTGCTGATCGCCTACATCTTCTGGCCGGAACACACCGACCCGGAAGCCGACCTAGTCACCGAAATCCCCATCGTGGAAGCCGAGCGCCGCGAGATTCCACCGCAGATCCTCGATGCACCGGACATCCCCCGTGTCGAGGCACCGGTCACGGCGCCGGCAGAGCGGGACGAGGTGGCTGAAGAAACGCCTTCACTGCCCGCCCTCAACGAGAGTGACGAGGAAGCGCGGTCGTTGCTGGTGGCTGCGGCCAACGAAAACGAAACCGCCACCGAATGGCTGGCCACCGACAGTCTGCTGCGTCGCGGAGCGACCGCAGTGGACATCCTGTCACGGCGCCAGCTGCCGGTGACCGCCCTGCCGATCAGCCAGCCGGCGGGCAACTTCGTCGTGGAAACGGAGCCCGACACCGGGCGCATCTGGCTGGATCCGGCCAACTACCGCCGCTACGACCGTGCCGTGGGAGCAGTGGACGCCGTCAGTGCCGAACGACTCGTCGGCATCTTCCACTACTTCCGCCCCCTGCTGGAACAGGCCTACGGCGAGCTCGGCTACCCGGAAGAAAACTTCGACAATGCCATCATTGCCGCCATCGACCACCTGCTGGAAGCCCCGGTGATTGACGAGCCCATCGAGCTGGTGCACGAGACCGTTGCCTACGAGTACGCCGACGAAAATCTCGAGAACCTGTCCTCACCCCATCGCCAGTTCCTGCGCATGGGGCCGGACAACACCCGCCGGGTTCAGGCCAAGCTGCGCGAGATTCGCCGACTGCTGCTGGGCTCCATGGAGCAGCAATAACCCCCGCGGCCCGGCACTCTCTGCCGGGCCGTTCGCCTCGCTCACGATCCGACCAACGACCGTTCTGCAAACCTCCGCTTTCCCCTATACTTCGCGCGCCCTCCCCTCCTCGGACAACCCCATGCCTGTCGCTCGCCTCCTCCTGCCTTTACTGGCCTGCTGGCTGGTTTCCGCGTTCGTCCATGCAGCGAGCACGACAGAGGAACTTCAGGCCAGCATCGAGGCGCTGGCCGAGCGCAACCTCTCCGAAGCCGAGCAGCGCAGTGCGCGACAGTTTCTCGAGCAGGCCATCGGCCAGCTCCGTGAACGCAAGGCCGACGAAGAGCGCATCGAACGATTGCAGGCCCAGACCACCCAGGCGCCGCAGCAAACCGCACAGTTGCGTCGCGATCTGGTGCAGCTCAAGGCTCGCCCCGCTGACGACTACGCAACCGTGCACGCTCGCACGTCGCTCAGCAAGCTGGAGGCACTCTTCAATGAGCACAGCAACCAGCTCAGCGACTGGCAGCAGTCGTTGCGCGACGCCAACAGCCAGATCGTTTCCGCGCAGACCCTGCCCGACCGGGTGCAGTCGGAACTCGCCACGCTCCAGACTCGGCTGGCTGCGATCGACAGCGCGCTCAAGACCGGTCGCGAGGGCCAGCGTGCGCTCACGGTCGAGCACCGCGAAGCCCTGAGCGCCGAAAAGGCCGCGTTGAGCACCCGGATCCGGTTGCGACGCAAGGAGCTGGATGCGAGCAGTGACCTGCGCGAGCTGGCGCAGGCGCAGCGGGACCTGCTGCTGGAGCGCATCAGCCGGGTGGAAGTTCAGCTGGATGCCCTGCAACTGCTGATCGCGGAGGAACGTCGTCAACAGTCCGAGAAGGCCATTGCCGAGCTGTGGCGGGAGGCGGAGCAACAGGAGGCCAATACCCTGCTGCGCCGGGAAAACGATCTCAATCTGAGGCTGTCCAGGATGCTGCTGGACGCCACCGATCGACGCAATGAGCTGACCCAGGCCAGCCTGCAGGCCCGCCATCAAGTGGATCTGCTGGCCCAGGCTTCCCGCACCATGGACGAAATGCTCGAGGTGTTGAGTGAAAACCAGCGACTGTCCCGACTGCTCCACGAACTCAAGCTGTCACTGCCCGTGATCCAGGTGGAGCGAAACCTCGGTGGCGAGATTGCAGACCTGCGGCTGCAGCAGTTCGAGCTGAACATGCTGCGCGACCAGGTGGGCAACCCGGCCGCCTATGTGGAGCGACTGCTGGCCGACGAACCACCCGAGGCCCTGAGCGACGAGTTGCGCCAGACCCTGCTGGGGCTGGTCAGCACCCGTGGCGAACTGCTCGAGCGAGTCAGTCGTGAACTGAGCGCGCTGCTGAGCGAAGCCATCAACCTGCAACTCATCCAGACCCAGCTGCACGAAACCGCCACGACCCTCAACGCTGAACTGGATGAACAGCGCTTCTGGATTCCGAGCAACCCGGTCATGGACATGGCCTGGCTGAAGTCCGTGCCGGAGCGACTCCGCCAGCAGGTGGCCGGCATGCCGCTGGCCACGATCCTGATCGAATTTCGCACCGCATTGGGCGCCCGACCCCTGCTCTTCATTCCCCTGCTGATGGTGATCGCCGGCCTGGCATGGCGCCGGCAGTGGCTGGAGCGCAAGGTCGACAAACTGAACCGGGACATCGGCCACATTCATCGTGACAGCACCTGGCACACACCCCTGGCGGTCCTGCTCTGCGCGTTGCAGGCACTGCCCATCGCGCTGTTGCTGGCCCTGTGCGGCATTGCCCTCCAGATGGATGCACGGGGCCAGAACTTCAGCCTGGGGGCCTCCCTGCTGGCCATGGCCCAGGTCTGGCTGGTCTTCTATACCGTCTACCGGGTGCTGGCACCGGGTGGCGTGGCCGAGTCACACTTTCGCTGGCCCACCGAGCGCGTGACGTTCCTGCGCCGCCGCATGCGCAACCTCGGCTTTCTGCTGCTGGGGCTGGCGGCCGTGGCCACCTTTGCGGAACACCAGCCGGATGCACTGCCCGACGACGTCATCGGCGTTGCGATCGTCCTGGGAGGCTACCTGATGATGGCCATCCTGCTGTTCGGGCTGGTGAATCACCGCAGCGAGGCCATCGGCCGCCTCACCGGGCCCCAGATCCTGCTCGGCATCCTGCTGGCGCTACTGCCGCTCATCCTGCTGGTCGCCGTGACGCTGGGCTATTACTACACCGCCCTGAAACTGACCAGTCGCCTGATCGAGAGCCTGTTCCTGCTCGTACTCTGGCAGTTGTTGCGCGGCGTGCTGGAGCGGGGTCTGGAAGTGGCAGCCCGCAACCTGGCGTGGCAGCGCCTGCTCAAGCAACGCGAAGCCGGTGTGCGGGACGACCCGGAGGGCGGAGAAATCGCCATCGAGGAAGAGCCCATCCTCGACATGGAACAGGTCAACCAGCAGTCCCTGAGACTGTTGCGACTGGTGTTGCTGACCGGCTTCCTGATCGCCCTCTACCTGGTCTGGGCCGACCTGTTCAGTGTGCTCACCTACCTCGACAACATCACCCTGTACGAGTACACCAGTGGCAGCGGAGATACCGCCTCGCTGGTCCCGATCAGTGTGCGCGACGTGCTCGGGGGACTGCTGATTGTGGTGCTCGCGATTGTGCTCGCCCGCAACCTGCCAGGACTTCTCGAGATTCTGGTGTTGTCGAGACTCAATCTCGCTCAGGGCAGCGCCTATGCCACCACCACTCTGCTGTCCTACACCATCGTCAGCGTGGGATTCGTGGCAACGCTGAGCACCCTTGGCGTCAGCTGGGACAAGCTGCAATGGCTGGTGGCCGCGCTCAGTGTCGGGCTCGGCTTCGGCCTGCAGGAAATCTTCGCCAATTTCGTTTCCGGACTCATCATCCTGTTCGAGCGACCCGTGCGCATCGGCGATGTGGTGACCCTGGGCGATCAATCCGGCACGGTCAAGCGCATCCGTATTCGCGCCACCACCATCACCGATTTTGACCGCAAGGACATCATCATCCCCAACAAGGTGTTCATTACCGGCCAGCTGATCAACTGGTCGCTCACCGACACCATCACCCGGGTGACCATCAAGGTCGGCGTGGCCTATGGCTCCGATCTGACCACCACCCGGGAACTGCTCCTGCAGATCGCCGACGAGAACCCCCGCATCCTCAAGGAACCCGCGCCGATGGTGTACTTCCTGAGCTTCGGAGCCAGTACGCTCGACCACGAACTGCGGGTGCACGTGCGGGAGCTGGGCGACCGCAACCCCACCATCGATGAAGTCAACCGCCGCGTCGATGAGCTGTTCCGTGAACACGGCATCGAGGTCGCCTTCAATCAGGTCGACGTACACATTCGCAACAGCGCAGGCCAGGAAATACAACTGGTGAGCGGGGCGACCGGATCCGGCGGTGTACCGGCCGAGGGGCACGCCGAGCGGGATCGCTGACGGGTCGTCGCAACCGAGCGAAGTGCTCGGCAACAGAGCGAAGCGCCTGGAGATCGAGCGAAGCATTTGGAGATCGAGCGAAGCGTTTGGAGATCGAGCGAAGCGTTTGGAGAGGGAGCGGCTTTCAACAAGGCTTCGACGGGCCCGACCGAAGAACGGTAGCCCTGAAAATTTGCTGCTATGCTCCCTGATAAACGCCGTCGCGGGGGGCGCATCATGGAGCAGGCCAGCAGGGAGCCCGAGGCCACGGGACACCACCTGAGGGAGATCGTGCCGGTACTCTCCGGTGGCGGCACCCGCTACAGCTGCCACATCGGCATTCTGCGCGCGCTGCAGGAGCATCGGTTCCGCTTTCCCCACATGGTGGGGGTCTCGTGCGGCAGCATCGTGGCCGCGCTCTACGCTTCCGGCTGGCCCCTCGATCGCATCCAGCGTCTCGGTCTCGAGACCGATATGCGCCAGTTCCGTGGCCTGTCGATCACCAAGCTGTTGCGGCAGGGCGGACTGTCGGACGGCAACGCGTTCGAACAGTGGATGGACCGCCAACTGGAAGGCCGCTGCTTCGCCGACCTGAGCACGGACCTGCACATCCTCGCCACGGATATTCGCGCCGCCGGGCCGGTGCTGTTCAACCGCGAACACACCCCGAACCTGCCCATCTCCCGGGCGATCCGCTACTCCATGTCGATCCCGCTGCTGTTTTCCTTCAAGATCTATGAAGATCACATCATGACCGACGGCGTGATTCTCGCCGAGGACGCGCTGCACCGCGACTGGTCGGGGCGCGGCGTACCGATCGTGTGCTTCCGCCTCAAGAGCAACGGCCATCGCAAGCCGGCCGACACCAGCCGTTACCTGCCGGTGCTGTCCTACGTCTACATGCTCATTGAAACCTTCATGCAGGCGGTGTCGCGGGAATACGTACACGCCAACTACTGGCACAAGACCATCGTGGTCGATACCGGCAGCATTTCCTCGGTGAACTTCGAGATGTCCCCCGAACAGAAGCGCGAGCTGTACGACATCGGGTATCGCACCGCGATGACGGTCATCCCCCTCAAGCTCGGGCACCTGCTGGAATAAGCCATCGGGCGATGCCGGTAGGTCGCCCGCCGCTGTGTGCAACGTCAGCGAACCAGCGTCTCCGCCGGGAAGCTGTCGACGGCGCAGGCCAGCGCCACCGCCTCGCGGGTCTCGCGCAGCCTGCCGGCCTCGTCCTCCGTCAGCACGCCCTGCTCCACCGCCGTACTGATGCTGGCGCAATCGCCCTTGCGCAGCTTGCGCCGCAGCGGCTCCGTATCCAGTACCAGGCGGAAGGCGCGCTCCAGCAGCTGCATGGCATCGTCGCCGTAGCCCAGACAGATGTCGGAAGTCAGGCGCTCCCGGGTCGGATTGTCGCTGAGCAGCAACTGGGCGCACTCCACGGTCAGCTCGTCGGATGGACCATGATGGGTAATACCCAGCGGCTCGCACACCAGCTTCATCAACCACGCCACCGGGCGATTGGGCAGGTTGGCGAAAATCTCCGCAAAGGCCGTCTGGATGGTCTGATAGCCCGACTCCATGCAGTAATTGACCAATGGCAGGTCACCCCAGTGCTCGCCCTCGTCGTGCCAGCGCTTGAGCACTGCCGACAGCAGGTAGAGCTCGGAGAGCACGTCGCCGAAGCGCGCCGACAGCATTTCCTTACGTTTGAGTCCGCCGCCCAGGGTGGCCAGCGCCAGATCGGCACAAAAGGCAAAGCAGGCGCTGTAGCGGTTGAGCGCACGGTAATGACGCGCCAGCGGTCCCTTTCGCGGCGTCGGTGACAGCAGGTTGCCACTCCAACTGCGCAACCAGGCGCGGCCGAAGGAGGCGAACACATGCCCCACATGGCTCCAGAAGGCGCGATCGAACTCCGCCAGAGCGCGCTCGTCGTCATCCTGGATCTGGGCCGCCTGCATTTCGCGCAGCAGCCAGGGATGGCAGCGAATCGCCCCCTGACCAAAGATGATGAGGTTACGGGTGAGGATGTTGGCGCCTTCCACGGTGATGCCCACCGGCACGGCTCGGTAGATATTGCCGATGTAGTTGAGCGGCCCGTCGATCACGGCCTTGCCGGCATGGACGTCCATGGCGTCGTTGACCGAATCGCGCATCCGCTGGGTGGCATGGGCTTTCATGATGGCGGAAATCACGCTCAGCTTGCGGCCACCATCGAGGCCGGCGGACGTGAGCCGGCGCGCGGCATCCAGCGTGTAGGCGTTGGCCGCCATCCGCGCCAGACGGCGCTGTACCCCCTCGAACTGACCGATGGGGATGTCGAACTGCTCGCGCACCCGGGCATAGGCCCCGGTGGTGCGGGCCGTGAAGGCGGCCGCCGCCGAGGACTGGGACGGCAGCGAGATACCTCGCCCGGCGGCCAGGGCGCTCATGAGCATGCGCCAGCCCTTGCCCACCTGCTCGCGCCCGCCAATGATGAACTCCAGCGGGATGAAGACGTCGCGCCCCCGGTTGGGCCCGTTCTGGAACGCCTGCATGCAGGGCACATGGCGATCGCCGATCTCGATACCCGGCAGGTCGGTGGGCACCAGCGCCAGGGTGATACCCAGCTCCTCACGATCGCCGATCAAATGATCGGGGTCGTACAGCTTGAACGCCAGGCCCAGCAGCGTCGCCACCGGACCCAGGGTGATGTAGCGCTTGTGCCAGTTGAGCCGAATGCCCAGCACATCCTCGCCGGCAAAGGTGCCGCGACAGATGACGCCGCTGTCGGTCATGGCTGCGGCATCGGAGCCGGCCTCGGGACTGGTCAAGCCGAAGCAGGGCACCTCCTCGCCGCGCGCCAGTCGCGGCAGGTAGTGCTCGCGCTGCTCCTCCGTGCCGAACTGCAGCAGCAGCTCACCGGGACCGAGGGAATTGGGCACCATGATGGTCACCGCCGCCACCGTAGAGCGGGTCGAGATATAGCGCACGATTTCCGAATGGGCGTAGGCGCTGAAACCGAGCCCGCCGTACTCCTTCGGAATGATCATGCCGAAGAAGCCCTGCTCGCGAATGAACTGCCACGCCTCCGGCGGCAGGTCGTGCCGATGCCAGTTGATATCCCAGTCGTCGAGTATGCGACACAGCGTTTCCACCGGCCCTTTCAGGAAGCGACGCTCGTCCTCGGTCAGCGTCGGCGCCGGTGTATCGAACAGCACCTTCCACTCCGGGTCGCCGCTGAACAGCTCGGCGTCCCACCACACGTCGCCGGACTCCAGCGCCTCGCGCTCTGTATCGGACAAGGGTGGCATCACCTTGCGAAAAAAATTCAGAACCGGTTTGCTGATGCGTTCACGACGCCAAGCGGCAATACTCATGCAGTTACTCCCACGCGCATTCTTGATGATCCGATTCCGATGGAGCCGGCCAGGGCCTGTTTACGGGCTGTCACGACCGCGAGCCTTCCGGCCCGCCTCATCCCGCAACCCCATTCAAGCAGAGTTGTTGCAAGCACCACAAGCCCGGCATCACGAGCCGCTGCGGACCAACCCACTGGAGGTGATCGCATCCGAGCCGGTTGCTCCCCGTTTCGCACCGGATCACCCCTTATGCTTAACTGAAGGGGAATATCAACGCGAGGCATCCATGATATCCATCGAGGCGGTCACCCTCTGTGACCTGATCGACGACCTGAAGCAACAGGGTGAGCTACCCGCGCTGATCAGCACCGCCGGACCCGAGCCGGTCAGCCTGTCCCGCCAGGCGCTGCTCGATCAGGCCCAGCGGGTGGCAACCGCCCTGCGGCAGGCTCCCACAGGCCTTGGCAAGGGCGACGTGGTCGCCCTGCTGGCCGAGAACCGGTTCGAGTGGATCACCGCGGCCCTGGCCGTGATCCGCGCCGGCGCGATTGTCCTCCCCATCGACAGCCAGACCGGCGACCGTAACCTCAAGCATCTGCTCGAAGACAGCGGCACCACACTGATCTTTACCAACGCCGAGCACGAACCGCGCCTGAAGGAGCTGTCGCTGGAGCAACCACCGCGACTGATCCGCCTGGACGACAGCGAGGAGGATTCGGACTGGCAGCGGATGCTGGCCACGCCGGCAGGCTCGCTGCCCGAGCCCGAACCCAGCGATGACGCCGTACTGTTCTATACCTCCGGCACCACCGGGCCACCCAAGGGCGTCCCCCTGAGCCACGCAAACCTGGTGTTCGAGATCCGCACCATCGTGGCGGCCGACCTGATCACCGCCGACGACCGGCTGTTGCTGCCCCTGCCGCTGCACCACGTGTACCCCTTTGTGATGTCGATGCTGGCGCCCATCGGCGCACGATTGCCCATCGTGTTGCCCAAGGCCATGACCGGGCCGGAAATCCTGCGCGCCATTGGCGAGGGCGGTGTGACCGTGGTGATTGGCGTGCCCCGGCTGTACCGCGCGCTGTACGCCGGCATTCTCGGCCAGGTGGAGCAGCGCGGCGCGCTCGGGCGGGCCGTATTTCACGCCAGTCTCGCCGTCAGTCACTTCGCCAGGCAGCGGCTGGGACTGTCCATCGGCAAGACCCTGCTGCGACCCCTGCACCGCAAGTTCGGCGAGTCGCTGCGGCTGATGGCCTCCGGCGGCTCCGCGCTGGACCCGCAGCTGCAGGCCAGTCTCGAAGCCCTGGGCTGGCAGGTGGGCATCGGCTACGGGCTCACCGAAACCAGCCCCCTGCTGACGCTCAAGATGCCCGATCGCGGCCCCTCCGGTACGGTCGGGCGGGCCATCGAGGGCGTCGAGCTGCGCATCCGCCCCCTCGAGCAGGATCCCGAGGAAGCAGGCCCCGAGCGCGAGGAGCCCCCCGGCGAAGTTCAGGCGCGCGGCCCCAACATCTTTCGCGGCTACCTCCACCTGGAGGACAAGACCCGAGAGGCCTTTACCGAGGACGGCTGGTACCGCACCGGTGACCTCGGCCACCTCGACGATGACGGCTGGCTGTTCCTGCAGGGACGGGCGTCGACCCTGATCGTGACCGAGAGCGGCAAGAACGTCCAACCCGATGAGGTGGAGGATCACTACGCCCTGCACCCCGCCATCGCCGAGATCGGCGTACTGGAAGACCAGGGGCGCCTGGTCGCACTGATTGTGGCCGATGCCGACGGGGTCCGGAAATCCGGCCGCGCGGAGGCCGACGCCATCCGCGATGCCGTGTCGGAACAGGGCCGCAAACTGCCTTCGTACCAGCGCCTTGCCGACTTCGTGGTGACCCGGGAATCCCTGCCCCGCACCCGGCTGGGCAAGGTCCAGCGCCATCTGCTGAAAGAGCAGTACCGGCAAGCCGGCGAAGCTCGGGAATCGGGTCCGCGACACCATCCCGGCCTGATGCCGGCCGAGGAAATGTCCGACCAGGATCACGCCCTGCTGGAGGACAGCAACGCCCGGCAGGTGTGGCAATGGCTCGGTCACCGCTACCCGGACCGCCGCATTACACCCGACACCAGCCTGCAGTTCGACCTCAATATCGACTCGCTGGAAATGCTCAACCTCACCATGGACATTGCCCAGACCATCCAGGTGGAGCTCGACGAGCAGAGCCTGGCCCGGGTGGACTCGGTGCGGGATCTGCTCCTCGAGGTCAGCCGTGGCGGCGGTAGTGGCAAGACCCTCGATCCGGAACGGATCGTCAACCATCCGGAGGACTACCTGTCGGCCGAGCAGTCCCGCTACCTGCGGCCGTTCAACCCGCTGGAGTCGGGCCTGGCCCTGTTGGGCCGGGGGCTGGCCTGGCTGGTCATGAAGACCTATTTCCGTCTCGAGGTGCAGGGGCAGGAAAACCTGCCGCGCGATGGCGTCTTCCTGCTGACCCCCAACCATGTGAGTGTGCTCGACCCCATCGCGCTGTTTGCCGCGACGCCACCCCGGGTGCTGCGCGACACTTATTTCGCAGGCTGGACCGGCATGGTTTTCAAGAACGCCTTCATGAGATTCGGCGGACGGGTCGGCAAGACCGTTCCCATCGACCCGGAGCGTGCCGCGGCGTCCAGTCTCGCGCTGGGTGCCATGGTGCTCAAGCAGGGCAACAACCTGATCTGGTTCCCCGAGGGGGAGCGCTCGGCGTCGGGCGCGCTGCAGTCCTTCAAGCCCGGCGTGGGCATGCTGCTCAAGCACCAGCCGGTGCAGGTGGTACCCATCGCCATTATCGGCGCGGAGGCGGCCATGCCGGTGGGCCGGCGACTGCCGCTGCCGCGCCCCATCAAGGTTATCTTCGGCCAGCCCGTATCCACTGCGGAGCTGGTGGACCCGGACAGCGAGGAGCCGGCCCAGGATCAGATTCGCCAGGGGCTGCACGAGCGGGTGAAACAATTGCTGCCCGAGACGGATTGATCGCCCGCGCTACTCTTCCCGCAGGGCCTGCGCCGGCTGCACCCGGGCCGCCCGCCATGCGGGATAGCAACCGGCCAGCAGCGCCGCCAGCAACGCCAGCAGCAGGGCTTCGGCGAACACCGGCCAGGGCAGTATCCAGTCCATGCTCCAGCCAAAGGCGCGCAGGTTGATCACGTGCACCAGCACGGCCGACATCACGACCCCCAGCGGCAATGCCAAAAGCCCGGCCAACAGGCCCATGCAACCGCTTTGCAACAGGGTCAACCGCGCTACCCCACCCCCGGTCATGCCGGTGGCGCGCAGCACCGCCAGCTCCCGCAGCCGCTCCAGCTGCAACAGCATCAGGGCGGCGAAGATGCCGGCGAAGGCCACTACCACCGTGAGCAGGCGCAACACATGGGTCACCGCAAAGGTGCGATCGAAGATCTCCATCGACAGCGCACGCAGCTCGGCGCTCGCCTGCACCATGACGGCCGCCGGCTCGCGGTCGGCGAGCGCCCGAATCTGCTCGAGCAGGCGGCCGTGATCGGCCTGGGGTGCCCACTCCACCGCCAGCCCGGACACCTCTCGATCACCCCAGAGCGCCTGATAACGCGGCAGCGCCATGGTGATCAGCCCCTGAGTGGAGGTGTAGTCGGTAAAGATCGCCAGGATCGGCAGGCTTTCATTGCCCGAGGGCGTCTGCAGGGTCAACCGGTCCCCCGGCGCCAGCCCGTGGTGATGGGCCAACGGCTCGGACACCAGAATGCCTTCACCGGCGAGAAACCGCGGCACCGCGTCGGGTACGCGCTGCCTCCAGCCCAGCTCATCCACCCTGCGCTCGATCTGCTGTGGGTCAGAATCCATTTCGACAGCCAGCAATCGATACCGGCCCAGCCCGGTATCGACGCGCACCACCCGGCTGCGGGTGACGCCCGCCACTCCCGGCAGGGCCGATACCGCCGCCTCCAGGTCCTCGGACAGGCCCGGACCGGGACGTTCCGGAACGCGGCCCGGCACGGTGAGATAGACATCGCCCACCAGTGTCTGCTGCAGCCACAGATCCACACTGGCGCGAAAGCTGGTCACCATCACCACCACGCTCACCGTGGCCGCCACCGCTACGCTCAGGGCCGCAATGGCCAGACCGGTGCGGCTCAATCCACCCTCGAT
This sequence comes from Gammaproteobacteria bacterium, assembly GCA_050485225.1. Classification (GTDB taxonomy): domain Bacteria; phylum Pseudomonadota; class Gammaproteobacteria; order Pseudomonadales; family Porticoccaceae; genus JBJHAZ01. Next base: position 5,737 of record JBJHAZ010000003.1, on the reverse strand, counting down.
ACCGCGCAGGGTCAGTCGCGCGGTCACGCCCACCCGGCGTGGCAAACCAGCCAGTGCCAGCCGCAGCGTGGACCGCACCAGCCAGGGCACCGCCAGACAGAACCCGCACACCAGCAACCCCAGCGCCACGAACCCCCGGATCAGGCTGGTGCTTTCCTGCGACGCCAGCAGCGCACCGGCTACCACCCCGATCAACCCGACCAGCGCCAGCCAACCCGCCAGGTGACGCGCCCGGTGTTCGATGCGACTGCGACGCAGGGCCGCCACCGGCGGGGTGCGCAATACCTCGATGGCCGGCGGCAACACCGCCACCAGTGTCACGCCGATGCCGAGCAAAGCGCCGCGCAACAGCGCCCAGACCGACACGGTGTTTTCGCTGACGGTCAGCACGAAGAACAGATCGTTCACGGTACGCAGCACCAGCCCCACCAGCCCCTGGGCCAGCAACAGGCCCAACAGTAAACCCAGCAGCGTGCCCACCGCCCCCAGCAACAGCGCTTCGCGCAGGATCAGCGCCATCAGCTCGCCGCCGGTCACACCCAGGGCGCGCTGGATGCCCACCACCTGCCGACGCCGCAACAGCGAGAACGTCATGGTGTTGTAGACCAGCAGGCCACCGATCAACAGCGCCAGCAGGCTCATGGCCGTCAGGTTGTGATGGAATCCCTCGGTCATCTGGTGCAGGCCGTGTTCGCGCTCCTCGCGGGAGGCCAGCCGCAGGTCCTCCGGCAACTGCCGGGCCAACCGCTCCGCCTGCTCGTCGGTGAGCTTCAGGTCCACATGATCGAGCCGGCCGATGCGATCGAGGACGACCTGGGCGAGCGCCAGGTCCGCCAGCACCAGTCCCTCGGCGGCGGAATCGGCCACCACCCCTGCCAGCCGCACACGGTGGGTAGTGCCGCTGAACGCCATCTCCAACCCGTCCCCGACGGCCAATCCGAGACGATCGGCGGTCGTCTGACTCAGCACGACGCCCGTGGTATCCAGCAACCAGCCCGCCCCCTGGTCGGCGCTCTCGACCTGCGGCCAACCCTGCCGGCCAAAACCCAGTTCCGCCAGCGGATCCACACCGAGCAAGGTATAGGTGCGCCCCTCGATTCGGATGTAATCGCTCACCGAGGGCGCGCTGTTCCGCAGACCCTCAGCGACACGCAGGGAGACATACAGTTGTTCATCAACGCCCGCGCTGCCCCCTTCGATCCGGTGGGTCGCCGCACCACTGACGCTGTCGATGGACAGACTCATGGCACGGCGCGCGCTCTCGTTGGCCAGATCCACCGCCACCACCATCGCCACGCCCAGGGCGACGCCGATGACGGTCAACAGGGTCTGCCAGGGATGGCTGCGCAGAAAGCGGGTCTGGCTGCGCCAGACCAGGCGCACACTCATGACTCTGCTCGCCAGGGCACCACTTGCCCGGCGTCCAGCGTCAGGATGCGGTCGGCCCGCGCGGCAATCTCGGGGCTGTGGGTCACGAGCAACAGGGTCGCGCTGTACTCCGCCACCAATTGCAGCAGAAGCGCCATGACCTGCTCGCTGGTGCGGGCATCGAGATTGCCCGTGGGTTCATCCGCCAGTATCAGGGCCGGCTGGTGGACCAGCGCTCGGGCAATGGCGGTACGCTGCTGCTCACCCCCGGACAGCTGATCCGGGTAGTGGTCGGCGCGCCCGGCGAGCCCCACCGCAGCCAGCATCGCGTCCACTCGCCCATCCACGGATGCACTGCTCCCCTCATTCAGCTCCAGCGCCAGCGCCACATTCTCATGGACCGTCAGCGTGGGGATCAGATTGAAGAACTGGTAGATGAAGCCGATGTGACGCCGCCGAAACAGGGTGCGCTCTCGCTCGCCAAGCGCGGTCAGCTCAATACCGTCCACGTCAATGCGGCCACGATCCGGGCGATCGATGCCACTGATCAGGTTGAGCAGCGTCGACTTGCCGCTGCCGCTGCGGCCAAGCAGCGCGACCACCTCGCCGCGGGCGAGCTGCACCGAAGCGTCACGCAGGATGTCGGAACGGCCAGCCGGCCCCGCGTAGGCGTGACTCAATCCGCTGGCGGTAACAAAGACGGTACCGGCTGCGCGGGCGACGGACATGATGGACTCCCCGAATGGCATCTCCGGGGAGTATCGCACTGCCCCGCCGGGGCCGTACAGAAGCGGCCGGTCAGCCGATCAGGTATGCATGCCGCACTCGGCGTCGGCACGAATCTTGGTGGGATCGAAATAGTGGGTGCAGGTGGGCAGATTGTGATGATGCAGGTAATCGGCCACCTGCTGCTCGGTCCACTGGAACAGCGGCGCCACCTTGTACAAGCCACGGTTATCCCAGGTAACGATATCCAGGCTCTTGCGGAACTCGGTTTCGTCGCGGCGAATCCCGTTCAGCCACAGATCGGGCTTGAGCTCGTCGAGAGCACGCTGGAACGGCTCCAGCTTCACCTGGCGGGTGAACTCCTGGTGCAGCTCGGCATTGTCGTCGGGATGCGGGATGCCCCCCATCAGTGCGTTGCGGCGCTCGGCCGTCATCTCCGGCGTGTAGACGTGGATGTTCAGTTTCAGCTGCTCGATCAGGCGCTCCGCTACCCGGTAGGCGTCGGGCATGTTATAGCCGCTGTCGACCCAGACAATCGTCATCTCCGGATCCACTCGGGTCACCATGTGCAGCATCACCGCCGAAAACGGCGAAAAGCTGGTTGTAGTGATAATGCGCTGGCTCTCCTGCAGCGACCAGCGAATGATCTCCTCGGGAGACTTGTCACGCAGTTGCTGGTTGACGCTGACGAGGTCAAGGCTTGGGGACACCGGGTTGCACCACTCTGCTCGGTTCATCGGAAACGGGAATAAGTCTAATCGGAGGAATGCACTATAGTGCCGCCCGCTATTGATGGCAAAAAACTTATATTTATATAGTTATAACAAACCTCCGGTTATAAGCAGACCGCCAGCCCGATACGGTATCATGCCCCGTCCTGATCCACCCTTGCTGCCGGAGACCTCCATGCCACGCAAGCGCTTCCCGCACCCTGTCGCCCTCCTGCTGACCGTCGCGCTGGGCGCCCTGCTCACCACCGCCTGTGGGCAGCCGCAGGAATCGGCCGTCACATCCGCCGTACCGCCGGCGGTGGAACACGAATTCGACACCCAGCTACTCATGTTCAGGGACCCCTACTGCGGTTGCTGCACCGACTGGGCCGACCACGTCGCCGACTACGGCCTCACCATCAGCAGTCGTGACAGCGACGAAATGGGCCGCATCAAGCGCGATCTCGGTATCGCGGGCCAATACCAGTCCTGTCACACCGCCATCTGGCACGAGCACCCCTACGTGTTCGAAGGCCATGTGCCGGCCAAATTCATCCAGCAGTTCCTCGCCGACCCGCCCGCCGACGCCATCGGCCTGGCCGTGCCGCGCATGCCGTTCGGCAGTCCGGGCATGGAAATCGACGATCGCTTCGACCCCTACGAGGTCCTGCTGCTGAAAGCGGACGGCAGCGCCCGTGTCTACGCCCGCATTGACGAACCGGAGCAGCAGTACTGATAGACCGCTCCGCCCAACCACCGCACGACACCATCAACGCCACACATCAACGCCGCACAAGTTGCGGCACATTCGGGCCGGCGGTAGAATCGCTGGCCCTGTCACGCCCCGGTGGCACAGCTGGATAGCGCAGCCCCCTCCTAAGGGGCAGGTCGCAGGTTCGAATCCTGCCCGGGGCGCCAGATTTCATTACTTGCTTTCAGAAACCTCCCAGAAACGCTGGACAGCAAAAGCGGCATTCATACAACATGCATGAACACCGCCGATGGCCCAAATGGCGAGCGCAGTAGTCGTTCAGAGGCTCCTCAAGCAAGCGCAACCACCGGCACCACCACTTCCCAGCGGTTCACCTTGCTCCAGTGCCGGTACTGCTCTTCGGCGTCCTCGGCGTATCGGACCACCACTGCGCCCACTTCACTTGCCTCCACTTGACCGTCAAGAGAAAAGGAAGCAGCCGTGCGCCCCACGACATGCCCCTCTGCGTCGAGCAACAGAAAGCGGCCTCCCTCCTCCTGCCACTGCAAGGGGCTGCCGACACTCAGCCGGGCTATGTGTTGATGTATCGGGGCGCGGTCGGGGTGGCGACCGGCGAAGCCGATGTCTATGTCGCCAAGGGAAAGTGTGCGGTATCGCTTGCGCAGCTCCGGGTTGTAATCGCCCTGCCAGGGCGTGGCCACGGAGACCGCTTCCAGCGTGGTGCTGAACCCGTTCCCGGTTTCGAATTCACACAAGGTCAGGGTCTGCGCGGCTCGCGTCATGCCCACGTAGTACAGGCGCCGCTCGTCATCGGAGGTGGTGGCATCGGCGCTCCAGCCGCCATCCAGCATGACCACATGGGAGAACTCCAACCCCTTGGCCGAATGCACGGTGCCCAGATACAGACCCTCGGCGGGCTTCTGGCGGATGTCCCGCAGGTAGTCGTAGAACCAGTCGATCAGCGCCGGGCCATTGAGCTGGACGTCACCCAATTCGAGTTTGAGCTGTTCGATGGCGTCCGAGAGCACTCCCAGCCAAGAGTCGTCGGGGTCGAGGCTCGCGAGCACAGGCCCCAATTCATCCGCGTTGGCGGGCCCGATCAGGCAGCGGAGCGTGTCGACGAAGCGAATGAATTCCCGGTGTCGCGTCAGGGCGGGTGCTCGGCCCTTGTCCGCAGCCAGGTGATAGGCCACTGCGTTCTGCTCGCACCAGGCCTGGACGGGCTCAAGGTACTTGTGGGTTCGGGCGAGGATGGCGCAATCCGACCAACTCGAGTGGCCAGACGCCAGCAACGTCTGCAACCGGGAAAGGGCGGCCTGGGCCTGACGATTGCCCTCCCGGCTGTCAGCTTCGGTCAGTATCACGCGCAGCACCTGCCCTTGCGCCACGCCATCTCTGTCTTGCCAGGGACCACCCGCCGGATGGCCATCCCGTTTGTCATTGATGCGTATGGGGTGGTGCTGTTTGAGACGATCGGTATTGCCGGCAATCAGCCGGTTGGCGGCGTCGATGATATGCCGAGTGGAGCGGTAGTTCTCGACCAGGTAGTCGATGCTGGCTTCATACTCCTCGCGAAAGCGCTCGATATAGCGATTGCTGGTGTTACGCCACGCGTAGATGTTCTGATCGTCGTCGCCCACGGCGAGAATACACAGTCGCTGCTCCTGGTCCACATGGCGGCCTGCCAGCGCACTGACCAGCCGATACTGCATTTCATCAATATCCTGATACTCGTCGACGAGGACATAGCGGTAGCCGCCCAGCAACTGGTCGCGCAGCTCGTCCTCGCCACTGGTGGTGGCGGCGCCTTCCAGCAGCGCGACGGCCTGCTGCAGTATTTCGTGCAGGCGCCGCTCGTCAACGTTGCCAATGCGCTGAAAACGGATGCCGGTCAGGCGCATGGCCAGGCTGTGGTAGGTCATGACGGTGACGCCGTAGGCATCGGGGCCCACCAACCCCTGCAGCCGCTTGCGAATCTCGTTGGCGGCATGGCGGTTGAAGGTCAGCGCCACCACCGCTCGGGCGGGGACGCGTTTCACCCGCAGGAGATAGGCAATGCGGTGGACAATCACCCGCGTCTTGCCCGAGCCGGGGCCGGCCAGAATCAGCCGGTTCTGATCGTCATCATCCACCACTGCGTTGCGTTGGCTGGGGCTCAGCGGGCCGACAATCGCCTGCCAGGACTCTTCGCTGGTGGCCCGATTCAACACCTGCTGTTTGC
>JBJHAZ010000002.1:0-31311 GCA_050485225.1 Gammaproteobacteria bacterium | reverse complement strand
AGGCGGCCGTGCGCGTCGATGATGCTCGCATTGCGCTCGTTGGACTGGTTGATGATCGGCGACGACGCCGAGCGGCCGAGGTGAGTCGCCGCCTCGAAGGAGACCGTCTCCAGCGCGCCGCGAATGATGGTGGCCGTCACGGGATCCACGGTTGCCGAGGTGGGCAAGGGCTCCCGTTGAGCCGCCAGTTTTTTATTCAGTTCAAATGACATGAGGAAAGTCCCTGCTGGCATCTATGTCGCATCCGGCCTCGACCGGACCAAGGGTCAGCGTTATTTGACTACAAGCACCCGGGGGAGTCCCGACAGACGGTGAGGGGTTATCTACAGTTGGCGCAACAGCACCGCCGGGAGAAGCCGGGGCGGCCGGATCAGCCGTGAGGATTCCTGGCCAGGCGGCGGAAGCTCCGATCCTTCCAGTAGGAGTAGTATGGATAGGGAGGGGTCACCTTGCTGGCGTCGTCGAGCCGCGCCACCTGCTCGGGCGACAGGCGCCAGCCGACCGCACCCAGGTTGTCCTGCAACTGACGCTCATTGCGCACACCCATGATGACCGAGGCCACGGTTCCCCGGGTGAGCAGCCAGTTCAGGGCGATCTGCGCAACGGTCTTGCCGGTCTCACCGGCCAGTTCGTCGAGCACGTCCACCACGTCGAACAGCAGGTTTTCATCCACCGGCAGGCCCCAGTGACCCACCTCGCCGAGCCGGGATCCCTCCGGGGCCGGCTGTCCGCGGCGGACCTTGCCGGTGAGCCGCCCCCAGCCGAGCGGACTCCAGACCAGCGCCCCCACATTCTGGTCCTCGGCCAGCGGCATCAGCTCCCATTCGTAATCCCGCCCCACCAGCGAGTAATGCACCTGATGGGCCACATAGCGCGGCCAGCCGTGACGATCGGCCGCGGCCAGCGACTTCATCAACTGCCAGCCGGCGTAGTTGGAGGCGCCCACATAACGCACCTTGCCGTCACGCACCAGCATGTCGAAGGTGTAAAGCACCTCCTCCACCGGGGTGTGGGCATCGAAACCGTGCAGCTGAAGCAGGTCGATCCGGTCGGTGTCGAGGCGTCGCAGGGCCGCGTCAACCCCCCGAATCAGCCGATACCGCGACGAGCCGAAGTCGTTGGCTCCATCCCCCAGGGGAAGCGTCATCTTGGTGGCGATCAGGGCGCGATCGCGGCGCCCTTTCAGGGCGGCGCCGAGGATCTCCTCAGCGACACCGTCGGAATACACATCCGCCGTGTCGAACAGGTTGACGCCGGCGTCGAGGCAGATATCGATCAGGCGGCGCGCCTCCTGCACATCGGCACTGCCCCACTTGGAAAAAAAGCGCCCCTCGCCGCCAAAGGTGGCGGCGCCAAGGCTCAGCTCCGATACCCGCAACCCCGACTGACCGAGCTGATGATATTCCATCAGAACAACTCCACTGGTGAAGGTCCGGGCGGGGCAAAACCCCGCCCCGCGATCAGGGCTTCTTGCGGTTGCCGCGGCTCATGCGCCACTCGGGGGGGTAGGACATGTCGATGTCCTTGACCACGTTGTTGAGGCCCTGGCCGAACACGTCGTCGCCAAGCTGGACGTCGGTCTTGCGATCCGGCGTCATCATCGGCAGCATCCCCTCCACAAAGCCGGTCAGCAGACTGCCGAGGTATTCGCCCCGGTGCTGCTTGTACAGCTCGAAAAAGGTCTTCTGCACCTGCACCACATCGGTGGGGCGGGTGCGGGCACAGGCCAGCGCGTACTTCTCGGTCTCGGCCTCGAGCTTGTCGCGGGCCACGACGCTGTTGACGAAGCCGCACTCCTTCATCTCATCCGCCGTAAAGGGACGACCGGTGAACAGCATTTCCTGGAAGCGGCGCAGGCCGATCATCTCCACCCAGGTCCACAGGCGCGGGCCCCAGCCGGCGTAGCGGAAAGCAGGGTGGCCGAACAGCGCGTCATCGGAGGAGACCAGCAGGTCGGCGTCGGCGGCCTGATAGAAGTGCCAGCCGTAGCAGTACCCCTTGGCCTCGATGATGCTGATCTTCTTGAATTCCTGCAGCGGCCGGTTGCCGGCCGGCGCCTTGGCGTAATGGTCGGTCAGGCCGTGCAGGAAGCGATAGGAGTCCTTGGGCGGATACTTGACGTCGGGGTCGTCGATACCGAACTCGTGCAGCAGGGACACGTCGGTGTTTTTCTCTGACAGCATCTCGGCCTGCTCCGGCAGATCGCCGCCACCGCCGAAGTGGTCGCCCTCGCCACGAATCACCAGCACCTTCACGTCGTCATCGATGTTGGCCTTGAGAATCAGGTCGGCGTAGACCTGGCGCATGCCGATGGTGGTGGCGTTGATGTGATCGGCCCGATCGAAGGTCAGATAGGCGATGCGGTTCTCGCGGTCCTTTTCGTAGCGGATGTACTGACGGGCTTCTTCTTTGAGTTCGTGGATACTTTTCATCTCTGCTCCTCAAATGGCGGGGCCGCACGGCTCCCGGGCGGACGTTTATAGACGTTGTGGTTATATCTCGAGCCCAGTGTTGACCCAATGGCTGCCTTGATTCCTGACAGTTGGTGCAATAAAGTAGATCGTTCGCGCAAAGCAACATACCCCTAACATAGCAGAGGCGCGCCTTACCGGAGGCCCCGATGGCTGCACAAGACTTCTTCCGGCTCGACGGACCGCTGGATTCCATGCCCACCCAGGGACAGATGCGGATCGCCAACCTCTCCAGCTTTTCCGGACTGGTAAGCCGCCTGGGCGCCGACCCGAGAACCTTGCTCGAACGCCACGACATCGACCCGTCGGTGATCCGGGATCCCGACAACTACATCGAGTGCAAGTCGGTGGCCGGCCTGCTGGAACATTGCAGCTCGACCCTGAACGATCCGCTCTTCGGCATCCAGCTGGCCCAGCTGCAGGATCCGGACGTCTACGGCTGTGTCACTGCCCTGTGCCGGGCCGCACCCACGGTGCGCGACTCGCTGGACTGCTTCATCGACTACCTGCCGCTCACCCATTCGCCCGCCTCGGTGCTCGAGCTGGTGGAGGGCGACGAAACCACGGAACTGCGCTGGCACGTCACCACGGACCTGGGCTGCAACCAGCAGGCCAACTACCAGGCCGCCATGCTCAACCTCAAGCTGCTGCAAGCAGTAAGCGGACGCCACTTCCAGCCCAGTTACGTCTCCCTGTCGGTGGCAGCACGCCAGCGGGAGCTGCAGGAAATCGAGCGCCTCCTCGGCTGCCGATTCCACAGCGCCGCCAACACCAACGCCATCGCCTTTCCCACCCGGGTGCTCTACCAGTCGGTACCGAGCGCCAACCGCCTGCTCTACCAGCTGCTGGGCGGCTACCTGGAGAAAGTGAAGGAGGAGACCCGCTCCTCCACCACCGAGCGCGTGGAGGACTATGTTCGCGGCGCGCTGCAGTCCGGTACCTGCACCATCGAACGCTGCGCCCAAAAGCTGAATGTCTCGGTGCGCACCCTGCAGGCCAGCCTCAGTCGCGAGGGCCTGCGCTTCTCGGACATCCTCGAGCGCCAGCGCATTGAGCTGGCCCAGGACTACCTGCGCGAGGGTCACATGAGCCTCGACGATGTGGCCGCCAACCTGGGCTACGCCGAGCAGTCCAGTTTCGGCCGCGCCTTCAAGCGCTGGACCGGCATGACGCCCCGGCACTACCGCCGCCAGCACCTGGGACACGATCACCGGGACGATTGACCGGCCCGGCCAAACTGCCCCGGCGAGAACTCCATGATGCCTGTAGCGGCAACGTCTGCCCCGTCGCTTTACCACACGGTGCCCGCCTGCTGGGATTCTGTTTATGATGCCCCAGACTTTTATCAATAACCTGCGCACCCCATTGCAGGGTGTCGTCACCGTATCGGGAGGCATTGCCTAGATGAGCGAATCAACCCAGAAACCCGTGGCCATCATCACCGGCGCCAGCTCCGGCATCGGCGCGGAAACCGCGCGCCGTTTCGCCCGGGGCGGCTTCGACATCGTCGCCGTGGCGCGCCGCAAGGAACGGCTCGACCAGATTGCCGCCGAGCTGTCGGATCAGGCGCGGGTCGCCACCCTGGCGGTGGATGTGACCGACCCCACCGCGCCGGAGCAAGCGGTAGAGCTGGCGCTGTCCACCTTCGGCCGCCTCGACAGCCTGGTCAACAATGCTGGCTCGGGCCGCTGGGCGCCGGTCCACGAAACCGACGACACCATGCTCAACGAGCTGGTGGAAATCAGCCTGAAGGCCCCCTTCCGCTTCTGCCGCGCTGCGCTCCAGGTGCTGGGCCCCAACACCTCCATCATCAACGTGGGTTCCGTGTTCGGTCACGTGGGCGGCCTCGACGGTGGCGCCTATTGCGTGGTGAAAGCGGGACTGATCGGGCTGACCCAGACCATGGCCGCCCAGTACGGCGCTCAGGGCATCCGCTCGAATCTGGTGGCCCCCGGTGTGATCCGCACCGAGATGACCGACGCCTTCTGGGAAGCAGAGCCCTTCCAGCGCATCAACCAGGAAATGACTCCGTTCAACCGGGACGGTACCGCCGAGGACATCGCCAACGCGATCTTTTTCCTGGCGTCCAAGGAAGGCAGCTACATCAACGGCCAGACCATCTCCCTCGACGGCGGTTGGTCCACCACCAAGTACCTGTGCCGCGAAGCTCTGCTGGCAGAGCGGGTCAAGAAGTAACAGGTCGTCCTGGCGCGGCGGCCGTCAGGCCTCTGACGGCCGCCGCGCAAACGCTTTCCAGATACCATCGGCCGTCGCAACCGCACGGCCATCGGCCTCGACCACGCCGCGCATGAACACCAGATGCATGGTGCGGCGCACCACCTCCGGCCGACAGGTCACGAACTGCCCCACCTTGGCCGCCGCCACGAACTGCACCTGCAGCGATACGGTGGCACAGGTGGGCGCGCCCAGCAGATCGGTCACCGCCATGCCCAGCGCCACGTCGGCAAAGGTCATGAGGGCGCCACCGTGGACAGTGCCCAGGTGGCCGTTGGTGATGGCCTCGCTGGCCAGCACACCCACCTCGAGTCCGGCGGGATCGCCGCGTCCACGGGTCCAGATCTGGCCGAGCTGACCGGAAAAGGCGTCGGGAAGAAAGGACACCCAACCCTCCTCGCGGAGGGCCGAGGCCTCGGGGAACGTAGCCGCCATCAGGAGGCGGCGTCGAAACAGTATTCGGCCACCGCCGCAGCCTGACCGCCACGACCGCCCAGATCGGACAGCAAGGCCTTCATGCGGTAGGTCCACAGGTGCAGATCCATCTCCAGCGTCATGCCCATGGCACCGCTCATCTGGTGCATGTCGTAGATGATGCGGGTGGCACTGTCTTGGGCATGCAGAGCCGCGAGGGCTGCATCACCGGCGTCGCCGGACCAGGCCGCCTTGAGCGCCAGCCAGCGCACCCCACCGGTGAGCACGGCACACTCGGACAAGCGGTGGCGCAGCGCCTGAAAGGTGCCGATGGGGCGCCCAAACTGCTTGCGCACGCTGACGTGCTCCACCGTGGCATCCAGGGCCGCCTGCATCAGGCCGGCCACCTCAGCAGCCAGCGCTACCCGCAACCAGGTTTTCACCGTGGCGGCTTGCTCTGCCGGCAGTGGCTTGATCTCGGGCGTACCCACCAGCTTCGCCATCGGGTAGGCGAACAGGGAGTCAGGCAACGCCTCCACGTCAGTGGGCTCCGGATGAGCGATACCCACCGAATCACCGTCGATGACGATCAGGGTTTTGGCGTTGGCCACGAAACGTCCGGGACGCCCGTTTTCGACGATGCCGAACGGCCGGGGCAGCTCGAGGTCGAGGTGCGGACGCACCAACATCGACAGCGCCACTTCCGCGGTGTAGGGCAGCCGCGCCAGGCGCTCCACGGCCACCGCCGCGGACAGCGGGCCCATTTCGGGTACGGCGGCGATCTCGAAGTACCCCCCCTCTTCCAGCTCCCGGTCCAGATCATCGCTGACCAGGGCAAAACCATGGAAGTCCACCGGCGAATAGGCAAACTGGGCGGCCAGCTTCTCGATGGCGCCCTCGACGGCGAGCTGATCTTCGTTGAGTTGCAGGTCCATCAGCGCGGCTCCCTCGGCAGTTCCAGGAATTGGGTGGCAATGATGTTGAGCTGGATCTCGGCAGCACCGGAGGCAATGCCCGCCACGATGCCGCGCTGATGATGGGCCAGCAGCATGGGATGCACCCCGCTGATGGCCTCGGGCACGTGCTCCACCACGAACTCGCACACCAGTCGCTCACAGATGACCGTGGCGAAGCGACCGACACTGGCCTCGGGGCCGGTGGCAATGTTCTTGGCGCGCTGGTCGATGATCTGATAACTGTAGAGACGGGCGGCTTCGCAGGCGGCATGGGCCTTGGCGGCCTGCTCGATGGCGCCACCGCTGAAGCGGCCCTCCCGCTTCAGCAAGGCCACCGAGTCACTCAGGGTCTTCGACGCCAGCGCGAACCGGGGAATGCCCACCCGCTCCATGGAAAGCGCCTTGCCGACAATCTCCCAGGCCTGACCTTCCTCGCCGAGACGGCAGCTTTCGGGCACGGTGACGTCGTCGAAGAAGACTTCGTGGATGTCGCCTTCACCGATGATGCTGGGAATATCGCGCACGGTGATGCCGGGCGTATCCATGGGAATCAGGAAGATGGAAATGCCGTTCTTGCCGTCGGCGGTCCGCGCCAGGCAGAAGCAGGTGTCCGCATCACCGGCATAGGAGGTCCAGATCTTCTGGCCGTTGATTCGGTACACATCGCCGTCCCTGGTGGCGCGAGTACGCAGCGAGGCGAGATCCGAACCGGACTCGGGCTCGGAGAAGCCCTGGCACCACAGGGTTTCACCGCGCGCCATGGGCAGAATGTGCTGCTGCTTCTGCGCGTCGCTGCCGTAGAGCATCAGCGTCGGGCCGATCCAGTTGACGTTCATGTACTGGCCGCCGCGGGGTTCGCCAGCCATCCACATCTCCTCGGCGAGGATAAAGGCTTCCCACGGGTCGGCGTCGCGCCCGCCCCACTCGCTTGGCCAGTGGGGTACCAGCAGGCCGGCGTCAGCCAACGCGCCACAGAACTTCTTGGCAAAAGCGGACTGCTCTTTCGAGGCGGGACCGTGAGCGATGTGCTCCCAGTCTTCCGGCAGGTTGGCTGCCAGGAACTCGCGAATGGTGGCGCGAAACTCCTGCTGCGCGGGGTTCCAGTTAAAATCCATCAGGGTTCAATCCGAATGTTGTTGATCGTTCAGGCCGGCAGGCTCAGCCTTTCTTGCCCTTGCTGCCGATGCTCTTGATGTACCGCTCGATCCCTTCCAGGTACTCGGGACTCAGCATCAGGGCACTGTTGGCCATGCGTTCCACGTGACGGGCCTGATCGAGGCTCAGGTCCCGGCACAGTTCGATGGCGAGTTTGGCCGCGCCCATCTGCTCGCCGTTCTGCTCCGCCAGGTGACGGCAGAACTTCATGACGTCTTCCTCGAAGGTCTCGTCGGGGAACACCTCGTGCACCAGTCCCATGGTCAACGCCCGGTCGGCAGAGGCGGGGAGATTAGCCATGATCAGGTAGCGCGTCCAGTGGGTGCCGATGATGCGGGCCAGACGGCTCACACCATTTGAGGCCGGCAGCACGCCCATCTTGCCTTCGGGGAAGGCATAGCTGGCGCTTTTCGCCGCCAGCCGGAAGTCGCAGGAGAGGGACATTTCCAGGCCGCCGCCCACACAGGTGGCGTGATGGGCCACCACGATGGGCTTTTCGATGTGCTCCATCTCGTCGTAGATGCGCTGCATGCCGTGCAGCTTGAGCCGATGGCGCTCGCGGATGGCCGAGCTGGTGCGCAGCGGCGTGGAGTCACCGTCGCGCAGGTCGGCGCCGGCACAGAAATAGCGACCGGTAGCGCGAATCAGCATGACCTTCAGTTCGGGCGTATCGCGAAAACGGTGCAGGGCTGCCTCGAACAGCGCCATGGTTTGCCCGGTCAGCGCATTGAGCTTCTCGGGGCGGTTGAGGGTCGCGATCAGGATCGGACCCTCCTCGTTGACCAGCAGATGGGGTGCTTCGGACATGTGTGTTCTCCTTATCCGCGGCTGCGCGGCAGACCGAGGGCACGCTCGGCGATCATGCTGCGATGAACCTCACTGGTGCCACCGTAAATGGTGGTGCCGTGGGCGTGGCGGTAGGCCAGGTTGATTTCGCCGGCCGCACCCTCGCGCTTGGAGAGCGAATAGGGGGCGGTCAGGTGCAGGATATCCCGCGAGTCGGATTGGAACTTCTCGGAGGAAAACATCTTGATCATCGGACCATAGGCCAGATTGGGGAGCTTGTTCACGCCCACCCAAAGCGCGCGGTTGGCCAGCACCTCGGAGACGTAGAAATGGGTCCAGCAGCGAGCCAGACGCTTCTGGGTATCTTCCAGTTCGATCAGCGGACGGCCATGGCGCTGAATCTCGCGGCACAGCTCTTCCGCGCAACGGGCCAGCTTGCGCTGACTCTTGTTGAAGCCGCCACCGTGCTCGAGCTCCAGCGCAGCAGCCATCACCTTGACGCCGCCGTCGACCGGACCAAGCCGGTAGGCATCGGGCACGATCACGTTGTCGTAGAAAGTGGCGTTGGTGCGCTCATCCTGGAAGGTATGCACCGCATGAATTTCGATACCGGGCGTATCCAGAGGCACCACGAACATGGTGAGGCCCTTGTGCTTGGGCACGTCCGGATTGGTGCGTACCAGCATGATCACGTACTGGGCGATATTGGCACCACTGGTCCACATCTTGGCGCCGTCGATGCGCCAGTTGCCATCGGGCAGCTGGGTCGCCTTGGTCTTGGCGGCAAACACGTCGGAACCACAGCCGGGCTCGCTGTAGCCGAGACTGCAGATGGCGTCGCCGCTGATGATCTTGGGCAGCACTTCCTTCTTCAGCTCGTCGCTACCGGCCTTGCGGATCATGGTGCCCACCAGGTCGGTGGTGCTGACGGGGTGCGTGGTCCAGTTGTTTTCCTCCCACACCTGACGCAACGCATTCAGCGTATAGGGCGGCGCTTCGCGACCGCCGTCCTCTTTCGGCCAGGCGGGGAACAGGAAGCCTTTTTCCGCCAGTTTCTTGTGGATGCCACGGTCAAAGCCGTCAAAGGAGTAGTGCGCCTTGGCGCGGAGTTCGGGCGTCAGCTCGGTGTTGAAAAACTCCTGCAGCTCGCGGGCCATGGTGTGGGCTTCCTCGCCCAGGTCGAAATCGATGGTCACTTCGCCCACGTCCGGCAGGGCCACCTCCTCATCCGAGTAGCGGCGGCGACCGGCCTCGGCCAGGAATTCGTCGGGATCGCCGTACACCAGGGGCCAGGATTTGGCACGCAGGTTGTAGAGATGGATATCGTACTCGGTGGCCAGACCGTAGCCGCCGAAGGTGTGCAACGACTGGGTGACCGCCCGGCCGGCCACGTCGGCGTTCCACCAGATGGCCATGGAGATTTCCGCGCCGGCCTCGGGCAGGCCCTTGGCGATATCGTGAATGGCTTTCCAGGTAAGGTACTTGCCGCCGTCGGTTTCGGTAATGAGGTCGGCCAGCGGGTGGGATATCGCTTGGTAGGTGCCGATGGGCTGACCGAAGGCCACGCGCTCACAGGCGTACTCGGCGGCCAGGCGAATGGCTTCGCGGGACAGGCCGGACAGGGCGGCAGCCACCAGCAGCTTCCACTCTTCGAGGCCCTGATTGAACACACGCACGGCGTTGGCGCCGCTGCCCAGTACCGTGCTCGGCGCATCCCCGAGCTGGAGCTCCGCCAGCGGTGTGGTGGCCAGGTTGGGCTCGCCGCGCTCGCCCTCGGGCAACTGGATCAACAGCACCTCATCGCCCTTGCGCGCAATGACGGCTTCGGCAACCGCGCCGCCCTCGACCCACTGGACCGGCTGTTCGGCCACGTCGTGCAGGGCGATGGACACCACGGCGTCACCGCCGATGATGCGTTCGAGCAGGTCGGCGCTATCCTCGCCCGCCAGCACGGCGACGAGACGGGCGGCGATCAGGGTTTCGGCAATCGGTCCGGACGCCAGCGTACGACCCACGTCCTCCATGAGGACAGCGGCATCCAGCAGGCCAAGCCCCAGGCCACCGCTTTCCTCGGGGACGCGCAGGGAAAAGGCGCCCAGCTCGGCCAGCCCGGCCCACAGCTCGGGATCGAAGCCGGACGGAGCCGCCTTGCGCACGCGCTCGGTGCTGCTGTTTTCGGTCAGGAAGCGAGCGAAGGTCTCGCTGATCATGCGCTGGTCTTCTGAAAGCTCGAAGTTCATCTTATGGTGGCTCCACTAAGCGTATGTAAAGAAAATCCGGGGGCGGTTCCGGCGCCGGCGCGGCGTCCGACAACCCATACGAGGGGGTCCGGGACCCGGGGCGCCAGGCGAAGCACCGCGCCCTGCCCCTCTGGGCGCGGCACAGAGATGGGGGATGGTGTCGTCCAGCGCCGCGACACTGGTGTGTTCCGGGCCGGGGCCTCGTGCTGTATTCAGCAGTCAGGAATGGACCCTAGGCTACTACGCAGGGTTCGGCGTAGTCAACAATGCTGTCCAGCTGGAGCCTCCACAACAGGTCTACAACCGCCTGTAATTGCGAAGAAAATTCCAGCAACGCCAACCCGTACCGCGCATTCGCCCGGCGCTTCCCCCTGCGCGGTGACCGGGTGGCCGGCGAGTCTGCGCGGCGCCATCACAGGTGATCGCCGATGGCGTCCACCAGGCCCCATTCCAGGGCCGTGCGGGCATTGATGCGGCGGCCGCTCAACACCAGCCAAGCGAGCCGCTGGCGACCGATGCGCCGCGTCATGCTGACCGTGCCGCCGGCGCCGGGGATGAGCCCAAGGCTCAGCTCCGGCATCTGGAAGAAGGTTCGGCTGTGGGCCACCACTCGCCGGGCGAAGCACGGCAGCTCCACGCCGGAGCCGATGCACGCGCCGTGCACATGACAGACCACCCGGTCGGCAAGGCGCGCCAGCAGCCGGGCCGGGCTGCGCACGGTCCGGATCCAGTGGGCCACCCCCGGATCGGGGAGCGAGCCGAATTCGTTGAGATGGCCGCCGACGCTGAAACAGGCGCCGCGCCCCGACAGCTGCAGCTCGGCAATGGACGGATCGGCCTCCAGCAGCTCGAGCGCCCCAATCAACCCCTCGCGCATCTCCACACTGATGGGATTGCGAATCGTCGGTCGATTCAGGGTAGCCAGCAGACGCTCGCGGTCGCGGTCGAGCAGGACTGCATCACCCTCGTACGGCGGCTCCGGCTCGGGCGGACCCCGCTCCGCCAGCCAGGCGGCAAACTCGGGACCGGCCTGCAGGGTCGCGTAGGCCAGCGATTCGAGGTCCAGCCCCTGCGCGGCAGACAGCTGCTCGGTGGCCCGCAGCACCTGCACCAGGGTGAGCGCGGTAATCGGCCAGCGGCGGATGCGTGCCTCGATGGCCTCGGCGGCATTGCGGTTGTCAACGATCACGTCGGCCCCGCGGCAAGCCCCGGACCCGTAGCCGATGACCGGCCCCGGTTGCCCTGCCAACCAGTCGGCGTCGTCCGGCAACTCCGTCAGTGGTGCCATCAGAGTGGTGGAATAAATCATGGGGTTGGATTCTCGAGGCTGTGGTAAACAGGTCGGCCAGCGATCAGGGTAAGGACCACATGCCGGGCATCGAGATCTTCCCGGATCTGCGCCCAGGGCCGACGCAGCAGGCACAGGTCGGCGGGTTGGCCGACGGCCAGTGTCCGCAACCCGGACCCGGGGCGCAAGGCCGTGCCGCCGTACAGCGCCAGGGCCGCCTCGGGGCTGATCCGCTCCCGCGCAGCCATGACAACGCCATCGGCGGTGATGCGCGCCACTGCGGCAGCCATCGCGGCCCACGGGTCGGTGTGTCCGTAGGGCGCGTCACTGCCGGCCGCAAAGGGAATACCCCGGGCCAGGAAGGCGGCGGCCCGATAGAGAAACGGCTGGTCGTCGGGTTCCACGTCCGCCAGATACTGGGTACCGCGCTCGGCAATGAAGTGGGGCTGGGAAACCACGGTGAGCCCGCTGTCGACCAGCTCGTCGAGGGCATGATCGTCGGCGACCGAGGCGTGCTCGATGCGGTCGCCGGCCACGATGCCTGCCTCGCGCAGAGCGGCGAGGGCGAACAGCAGCTCGACGCGGGTCACACAATGGATGGCCACCGCCCTGCCCTGCCGGTGCGCCCCGCGCATCCGGGCTGTCAGGCTGTCCAGCTCCGGCAGAGCCGCCTCGCGCAGGTACAGCTTGACCGGGCCAACGGCCATCATCGGGTGGGGCCGCACCGATGGGCCCACCAGCTCATCGCCGCCCATCACCAGCACCCGCTGCACCAGCTCGCCGGACTCGATGGCGGCCTGCAGGGCCTGCCAGACGGCCAGGCCATTGTTGACACCGGTATCGGTCACTCCGGTAATACCAGAGCGGGCCATGCGGGCCGACAGGGCCGACAGGGAGGGCCACTGGCGTGGCAGCCTTTCACCCAGCCAGTCATCCAGATTGAAAAACCGCCCGGTGAGAGCGCCGGACGCGGAACGCTCAACACCCTCGGGCAAGGGGTCGGTCGCGCCGATACCCAGCGCCTCCACGGCCGCCGTGTTGTAGACCCACATCATGCCGCTGCGGTGCTGGATGCGCACCGGTCGATGCGGGCAAACACCGTCGAGCCAGTGGCGATCCAGCCCGGGGCAGACGCTGTCGTGAAAGCCGGTGCCCCGCAGCCAGCCATCGCCCTCTCGGGCTTGCTGCGCCAACAACTGGCGCAGACCTGCCTCGTCGGTGATGGCTGGGGGACCACAATGCAGCGAGGCGTCGGCCGCCGCCGTGGCGAACAGGTGCAGGTGATGGTCCTGCAGGCCCGGCAGCAATAATCCGCCAGCGGCCTCGACGACCACCTCGTCCCTGTGGGGCGACAGTGACGGCGACAGCGCGGCAATCACCCCGTCGGTCACGCGCACGTCGATCGCTCGGCCATCGAGCAGGGTAGCGCCCCTGATCAACAGGGGATGGGGCGGGCTGGTTTCGGCGCCTGAGGGAGAGTGATTACGGGGCATGGCGGGTGATCATCCTCTGGCCAGCAGTTCGCCCAGGACACGATCCGTGTCGGCGCCCAACGGGGCGGCGGTGGCGGCGGGCTGCCTGGCCACCGGCTGTGCGGCGGGCACGGTATCGATGTCGTCCGACGGGGTCACGGTGCCGGCGGCGATACACCATCCCACCACCCGGGTCAGGGCCACATCGAGCAGCACGCCGCCGCCGCGCTGCCACCACGCCAGCGCGGCAAGGGCTGCATGCAAGCCGGTCAGGGGGTCGGCGATGGCATCGCCGGCGAACACCGGGTCACCCCGGTCGCCACCCATCAACCAGGCCAGGCCGGCGGCCACGCCGGCGTCGTCACCGTAGGCGATCCAGTCCCGTTGTGGCGCACTGCGGCCGTAACCGGTAATACTGACCCAGACCTTGCCCGGGTCCGCCGCCAGCACGTCACCGGCCCGAATACCCAGCTGTTCGAGTGCGCGCGGGCGCGCCGCTTCGATGACGATATCCGCGCGTGCCAGCAGTGCCCGCAATGCGGCCAGGTCATCCGGCGAGCGGAAATCCAGGGCGACACTCTCCTTGCGGGCATTGAGCAGGTCGAACAGGGCCGCAGGCCCCAGCCGGGCTCCATCGGGACGGCGGGTACTCTCCACCTTGATGACCCGGGCTCCGGCCTGCATCAACAGCTGGCCGCACAGGGGGCCGGCCCACAGCGCGCTCAGATCCACCACCAGCGGCGTACAGCCATCGGCGGGCGGCGGTGCCGACGGGGCGCACAACTCCACCGCCAGCCAATCAGCCACCAACGGCGGCGGGCCCGCCGGAGCCACCGCCAGCCCGAGCAGCCGGGCGCGTTCGACCAGCTCATCGGTGGCACGACTGCGCAACAGCGGCACGAGCTGATCCAGGTGCTCCACTGACGCCTCGACCCAGGCGGGCAGCAGTTCGAAATCCTCCTCGCGAGCCAGGTTCACCGCAAGAACACCATCGGCGGTATCCAGCAGATGACAGGCGCCGCCGGCCGAGGTGCGGCCACGGCGCGACAATCCGGCGATGGCCGCCCGCTCACCCAGCAGACGCCCGGCGGGAAAATCCGTGGCCAGTCGTCCCGGTGCCAGTGCGCACAGGGCCAGCCAGGCGCCACGGGCACAGGCGGCCAATGGTGCCGGGCAGGCTCGCGGTGGCTCATGCGGGTGGCCGCTGAGCCACAGGGCACCGGAATCGGCCCAGAGCGCGGCGGCACTGCGGTGGTCCTCCGCCGGCAGCACGCAGGCGCCTCGGCCAAGGGAGTGCAGCAGCTCACGGGCGTATTGCGAAGGGGTCATGGGGTAAGTCGGTTACGGCGAGAGCCTGTCGACAGTGGCCCAAACGCCAAGGGGCGCCTCCGCAAAACGGGGCGCCCCTCGAAGCCTGGCTTCCTGCCGAAAGCGCCGGTGGTCAGACCGGCTTCTCCAGGTAGCGGTTGAGTTCCTTGTGCATGTTCATGATCAGCTTCTCATGATGGCTGGCCAGCCAGATCTGCTTGCAGCCGTAGGTGTGCAGACCCTTCTGCATGCGCGCCAGATTGCCCAGGTCCTGACGGGGAATCAGCCGCACCTGCTTGGGATCGTCGAGATCGGTGACCTTCTCCACCACGGCGCGCTCCACTTTCCTGGCCGCCGGGTAGGTGGTGGTGGACATGATCTCGAAGGTGCACTGGTCGGGATCCGTGGGGTGGGGCCGGACGCGATAGATCATGGCGTTGCCGGCCTGGGGCAGGATCAGCAGGTTCGGGAAGATGAACACCTCCCCGCCCCACATGCCGATCACCTCGGGGGTGGGCTTGGGCATGGGACGGTTCTGCTCGGCCGCCTGGGCGTACAGGGCCTTCATGTATTCCTGCCCGAGGCTGGAGCCTTCGGGCACCGGCTTGCCTTTCAGGGAGCGGACAATCTCCACGTCGCCCGGCAGCACCTGGGCATCCATGCCTTCCGCCAGCAGGTTGAGGCGATCGGCCATGGCGTCCACCGGATCCACGTCCCCCTGAACGTTGGTCTGCCCCTGCATGTGGGTTTTCTTGCGGCCCGCGAAGAAACGACCGTGGCCGTTGGCGAAGTTTTCGTAATCCACCGCATCGTGGGTGAACTGGACCTCCTCCACCGGCTTGCCCTCGAAAATCACCTTGGCGGCTTCCGGCTCGAGCTGGGGATGGGTGGCCGGTACATGGTAGCCCTCGAAGAAGGCCTCCTGGGCCACTTTCCAGTTGGCGGGGGCGGGAATGGCCTTCCACCAGTAGTGGCGCATCTGATCGATCGCCATGCCTTCCAACAGCTCGCGCACCGGCGCGATGAAGTCATCGAAGGGTTCGGGATCGCGGGCCAGGTTGATGAAGACAAAGCCGGCAAACACGACACTGTGAACCTCGCGCAGGGCGACGTCGCTGTCCCTCAGGTTGCCGTCGCGGAACTCGTGGCGCTCCAGCACGAACTCGTTGTTGCCTTCCAGATCCCAGCGCCAGCCGTGGAACGGACAGATGATCTTGCCGTCCTTGAAGTGGCCGCAGCCGTCGGACAGGGCGGTACCGCGGTGAGGGCAGACGTTGTAGTAGGCCTTGATGGTGTCGGCATCCACGCGGACTACCATGATCGACTGGTCGCCGATCTCGTACACGGTGTGATCGCCCGGCTCGGGGATCTCGTCCAGGCGCGCGGCGGTCTGCCAGACGCGGCTCCACAGACGCTCGAATTCAAGACGTGCGAACGAGGGATCGGTATAGCGGCCGCTGCGCAAGCCGTGCTCGCCCAGGATCTGCCAGCTGTCGGGCCACTCGGCGGGGGCTATGCTGTTCATAAGGATCACCAGTCAGTTGTTGTCGAAATCAGGAACTTGAGAGCGGCGCCCATCCCGGTACGCCCGCGTTCTGCGGTTATCTACACAGACACCCCGGAGGTGCTCGGGTTTCAGCGACAGGGGACATCCAGGCTGACGAGGCACCATGTTATCCGGAGTTTGCGGGCCGCCGCAGCATTGCAATGGCCCTAAGATACTCCATTTCATGCTGCCTTGCGAACCACCGTTCCGCGCCGGTACAACCGCGCCCAACCGCCGAAATCAGCACCAGCGGGACTTGGGCAGCGGCCGGCAACCTGATTAAATACCCGACCACCTCCCATCAGATCGAGTTCCATGTTCTTCACGGACGAGCGCCTCCAGTTCTTCAGACCGCTGACCGGCAAATACCGGGAGCAGGTGGTGGAGTGCGTGCGCCTGATGCACGAACGCCTCTACAGCGCCAACGCCGACTACGGCGAATCGCTCAGGCGCGAGCAAGTGCTGGACGTGTTCAGCGAAGCCCTCGAGCGCGCGCCACTGCTGGAGGGCGACGACGAGGAGGCAGGCCGCTTCCGCTCCAACCGCGAACAGGCGGGCTGGATTCTCAACCTGCTGGTGGAGCACGGTTGGCTCAAGCGCGACCGCGACAGCGCCTCCTTCCAGTCCACCTACCCCTTCAGCCGCACGGGGCGCCTGTTCACCCAGGCGCTGGTGGACGTGGACGGGCGCAGCGTGCGCACCCGGCACCGCAATACCCGCAACACCCTCAACTCCCTGTCGGCCTTTCTGGAGCGCGGCGAAGTCTACGATCTGATCGACGCCCACGAGCACTCCGAGCGCATCATCGCCGACTTCACCGACATCATCGCCGAGCTCGAGGATCGCAAGCGGCAGCTGGTGCGCGAGGTAGAGGCGCAACAACTGGTGCAGCAGGCCAGCGACCAGTTCTTCGAGTTCATGGAGAAGCGCTTCCAGCCCGACGTGGCCATCCGATTGTCCGCCGACAGCGTGGAAAAGCACCGCGACCGCATCCAGGACGTCATCGACCGCATCCGTCGCAAGAAGAAGGAGTGGAAGCAGAACGCCGAGCGCGAGCTGCGTCGACAGGCGCCCGACCTGGTGGTCAACGAACACAGTTCGGTGCTGTGGCAACTGCTCGACAGCATCGAGACCCGCATGCGTAACGCCGCCGAGATCATGCTGCCGGCCCTGCGCCGTACCCTGCAGGGGTTCACCCGGCGCGCCGACATCATCATCCGCCAGCTCAGTTACCTGCACAGCCAGAAACACAGCGACATCGTCGGCCTGTGCCGCGACCTGTCGCAGCTGGACGAGGCCGAGTTCGAGCAGCGGCTGCAGGTGGCCGGGCAGGCCATGTCCGGCGTCCGCGTCGCCCTGGTGGATCCGGCCCAGGTCCGGCTGCGGGAGCGGCGCGAGCGCCGGGCGGTACAGAGCCGGATTGCCGACATCGCCGCACCGGATCGCGCGGTGCGGCGCGAGCTGCTCATCGAGCAGCTGCTCGAGAAAGCCTTCAACATCAACAGCAGCGCCCTGCGCGACTACCTGCGCCATGCCCTCGGGGCCGGGCGACGCATCGACAGCCGCGACCTGCCCGTGAACACCGCCACCGACCTGCTCGCCCTCAGCCACGTCATCGAACTGGGCGGCGCCGACCACGCCGCGGCCGGCTTCCGGCTGCGCGTTGAACCCACCGAAACCATCACCGGCGAGCACTACTTCGACCGGCGCGACGGTTTCCTGCTTGAGCTGGAGCACGACGACCATGCGTAACGCCATCGAACAGGCCCTCGAGGCGCGCGGGGTCAGTCCGGCGGACTTTTCCGCACTGATGATCCGGTTGCTGGATCGCGGCGTGCTGTGCCGCGACGAAAGCCGCACCGAGGCCGAGCTGTACGACCGCTACCTGCAGGTGACCGACCTGGTGGAGGACTACCTCGACGTACTCCACATCCGGCTGCTGCACGAACCGCGCTTCAACTCGCTGCGGCTGTTCCCGCCCGGTGCCGAAGTGCCCGGGCTCGCGGACAGCGAGGACGCCTTCAACACCGGCCTGCGCGACCGCCTGAGTCAGCAGGAGGTGATGGTGATCCTGGTGTTGCGCGCCGAGTACGACAAGGCCCTGCGGGAGGGCCAGATCGACGAGGACGGCGAGGTCCAGCTGCCCATGGAAGCCCTGAGCCTCGCCTGCAAGAACCTGCTGGGGCGCTCGCTGCCCGAGAACCTGACCGAGCGCCGCGCCCTGTTCCGCCGACTGCGCCAGCTGCGACTGGTGCGCAGCACCACCGACGAGGCCCTGGAGGACAGCGAGGCCTGGCTCACCATCAGGCCCGGCATCACCAGCCTGGTGACCGACACCGTACTGGCGCAGCTGGTTGATCAGGAGGGCGTGCCCGCGGTGGCGGACCCGGAGGATGACGATCTCGCGGATGAGGAACCGTGGGACATTGAAGCCAGCAACCGGGAAACCGGCAACCGGGAAGCGGGAGTGCCAACATGAGTCTGAAAACGCCCATCGCCCATGAATACCCAAGGTCGGCCCCCGCATGTATCTGAAGCGTTCCATCACCGTCAACTGGGGCAACCTGCCGCCGAACGAGTTCGAATACGGCCCCATCAACCTGTTTTCGGGCGGCAACGGCTCGGGCAAGACCACCGCCGCCGACGCCTTGCAAACCCTGATGACCGCCGCCCACGACAATCTGTTCAACTACAACCCGGGCCAGGACGAAACCACCCAGCGCGGCCGTGGCGGCAAGCAGGTGCGCACCCTCGCCTCCTACGTGCTCGGCTGTGACGACGGCGCCTTTGCCCGCCCCTGGCACAGCGACGGCTACATCGCCGGTGTGTTCCACCCCACCAAGGGCGAGACTGCCGAGCCCTTCACCGCCGTCATCGGCGTGCGCGCCCACCTCGACCGCGCCGGCCACAGCGCCCAGGCGCGCCAGGACGACCTGCTGATGATGATCGTCCCCGGCGAAATGCTGCACCTGTCCCACCTGGTGCGGGAATACCCCGATGGGCGCCACGCCGTACCCCTGCCCGACCTGCCCAACCTGCTGCGCCAGGAGTTCGGCAAGAAAGCAGTGGAAACCTACGACAAGAAGGGTGCCTACCTGGCCCGACTGTACGGCGCCCTGCGCGGCAAGCGCGATGCCGTCTCCGGCCGCGAGGCACGGAACGCGGCCCGCACCTTTGCCGGCTTCATGGCCTACAAGCCGGTCAAGTCCATCGACCAGTTCGTCGCCGACGAGGTGCTCGAAGCCCGGGAGCTGGGCGACACCATCCGCCGCATCCGCGACCTGCTGCGCACGGTGCACGGCATGGAACAGGAAGCCAGCCGGCTGCGCGACAGCGTCGGCCAGCTCGAACAGGCCCGCGAGGGTGCCGACCGCTACCTGGAACACTGGCTCGAGCGCACCACCCTGGCCTGGGGCGCCGCCGCCCAGCAATACCGGCGCAACCAGGCCGGCTACCTGCAGGCCAAGGAAGCCCAGCAAGCACTGCGCAGTCAGATTCGAGCGCTGGAAGAGGACAAGCAGCTCACCCGCGAGCGGCTCGAACAGACCCAGCGCGAAATGGTGGACCTGCGCGCCCGCATGCTGGGCATTCCCGCCCTGCGCAGCAAGGATGAACTGGAGCAACAGCGCACCCACCTCAACGACCAGCTGCAACAGGGCGCGCGCCCGCTGCTGGAGCAGGAACACCAGCGCGAGGCCAATCTGACGGCCCTGCGCAACATCCGCGATCTGCTTGCCCGTCACAGCCTGGAACTGGAACTGCCCGAGTTGGCCAGTCGTCACTGGCGCGACACCGGCTCCGAGCTGCTCGGCAGCGCCGGCAAGGGCCTGCCGGACCTCAACCAGCTGCTCGGTCGCGACTGGATTGACCTGGCGCCACTGGAAGAGGGCCTCGACCGGGTGCGCAGCGAACAGCAACTGCACAACCGCCTCGCCGAGCACCTGCACGCGCCGCAACCGGAGCTGATCGAGGGCGAGACCGTCACGCTCGCCCAGCGCCTGGCTCGGCTGGTGGCGGAGCGCGAGCACGTCCTCAAGGGCATCGAAGGCCAGCAGCGCCAGACCGAGCAGGATATTGCCCGGCTGGAAGCCCGGCGAGTCAGCTACCCCAGGGATGTGGAAGCGGCCCTCGACGCCATTCGCCAGCAGTGCCCCCAGGCGGACCCGCGGGTGCTGTGCGACCATGTGGAAGTCGTCGACCCGGAGTGGCAGATGGCCATCGAGGGCTACATCGGCGGCGCGCGCTTTGCCATTCTGGTGGAGCCCGAGTACGAGGCCGAGGCGATCCGCATCGTGCGCCGGCTGTCCGGTCGCGAACGCAACCGCGCTCGCGTCATCCAGGGCGAACAGGCGCGCCGCGATGCCGACAAGCAGGTGTTGCCCGCCGATTCCATTCTCGAGGTGCTGCGTTTCAGTCACGGCACCGCCGCCAGCTACCTGCGCGCCTCCTACGGCAATGTGGTGCGCGTGGCCGACGCCGACAGCCTGCGCCGCACGCGGCGCGGCATCACCGCCGACGGCCTCGGTTCCGGCAACTACGCCCTCTTCCGCTGCGACCTCGACGACCGCCAGCTGGTGTTCGGCGAAGCCGCCCGGGAACGCAACCTGCGCGCCCAGCGCGAGGCGCTGCAACAGGTCCTCGAGCGCTACCAGCACGCCAGCCAGACCTACCAGGCGGTGCGTCAGCTCAGCGACCAGGTGAGCCGCTTCCAACCGCTCCAGCTGGTCGCCGCGGTCACCACCCTGCTCGAGGCCCAGCGCCGCCTGCGCGAGGTGGAGCAACAGCTCGACAGCCTCGACCTCAGCGCCCACCGCGACCTGGAGCAGGAGGAGGCGCGGGTGCAGGGTATCTACCGCGAGCAGGAGCAGCGCCAGCGCCAGCTCGACGAGGAGAGCGGGCGGCTGGCGGAGCAGGCCCGCAGTGTCGACCAGCGCATCCGCAGCTTCGCCGACAGCAGCGACGAGCTGCGCGAAAAACAGGAACAGGCCGAAGCGCACCTGCTCGACAGCGCCCGCCACTGGCCGGGGCTCGACGTGGATGCACGCATCGCGGCCATGGACGAGCGCCTGCAGCAGGCCCACGCCAGCATCGACTTCGAGAGCGAGGAGCGCGAGCTGACCCAGGCGCTGGTGCGCGACTGGAGCAACCTCGACAACTCGATCCGCGTCTACAACCAGTCCGCCCAACCCGCCGACCGCGTGCTGGCGGACTCCGCCTCGGACCTCCATTCGCTCGCCTTTTTCGGCCACGTGCGCAACCTGCGCGAGCAGATCGATAGCTTGCACAACCGCCTGCGCAACAACGTACTGCTGGAGAAACAGGAGCAGCTCGCCGCTCTGCGCGACTCCTTCAACACCACCTTCGTCAGCGACCTGTGCCACGAGATCCACCAGGCCATCAACGACGGCAAGCGCGTACTCGAAAGCCTCAACACCGAGCTGCAACAGCACTGCTTCGGTGCCGACCGGGAGCGCTTCGAGTTCGAGTGGAGCTGGGTACCGGAGTACCGGGAATACTGGGAGTTCTTCCGCGAGGTGATCCACATTCCCAACCTCGGTGACGGCGCCAGCCTGTTCGATGCCACCCTCTCGGACAAGGCGTCCGCCGTGCGCGACCGGCTGCTGACGCTGCTGCTCGACGGCGAGGAACAGCAGGCCCTGCGGGAGCTGGAGCGGATCAGCGACTACCGCCGCTACCGCCGCTACGACATCCTCAAGCACCCCGAGGGCAAGGCGCCGATCCGCCTGAGCGAATACGGCACCGGCTCCGGCGGCCAGCTGGAAACCCCCGCCTACATCATCCGCGCCGCCGCCGTCACCAGCGCCTTCCGCTTCAACGAGGGCAACAGCCACCTGCGCATGGTGATCGTCGACGAGGCCTTCATGCACATGGACGAGACCCGCTCGCGCCAGGTGATCCGCTACCTCACCGAAACCCTCGGCTTGCAGCTGATCTTCATCATGCCCACCAGCAAGGCCGGCCCCTTCCTGGATCTGGTCAGCAACCAGTTCGTGTTCAGCAAGGTACCGAGCCCGGTGGCCCTGGGCGAACTCAACACCCGGGTGCTGGTGGATCGCCAGCAGCTCAACCGCGAGCGCGTCGCCGAGCTGTGGGAGCAGCACCGCCGCGTGATTCGCCAGCAGGGTGCACTGGACTTCATGGAGGGGCTGTAGTGGCTCCCGCGCCGCCCACAGGAGACGGGAGTGAACCCGTCCCGGACCGCCCCCTGTGGCTGACGGAAGAACGCTGGCTGCTCGATCTGCTGGGATGGTTTGTCACACGGCTCGACCAACCGCGCCTGCGCGAGCCCACGCGGCGCATCAGCAAGCGCTCGGTGCCCGCCCTGTACGACTTCAGTGAGGATACCCGCTACCGCTGGCAGCTGTTGGAGAGCCTCGCCCGCGATTACCGGCTGCTCGGGATTCACTTCGATACCCGCATCGAGCCTCACCAGGAGCGCTATCACAACGCCCAGCTGCGCCTGCAGGCCGGAGCCGAACCCACCCTGCGCGCCTGGCTCGATCGACCCCGTGTGGATCCGATCCGTCAGGCCTGGCAGCACGCCGTGGCGCAACACGCAGACAGCTTTGCAGACCGGGGCGCCGCACTGTTGGCCGGCCCGCCCGTGAGCAGCCTGTACCCGCCGGAGGAAGTGGTCGCCGGTCTCGCCCGGCTCGGCGCCCTGCTCGATGATCGGCTCAGTCTGCGGGAGCTCTCCGCGCGCTGCTTTCGCGGCGATTCCAAATTCCTGGACGGTCGTCACGACCTGCTGGGCCGTCTGTTTGGAGAACGCGCCAACGCCGTGCTGCCACGGCCGCTGCTGCTGACCGCCTGGGCACCGCACGGCTTCGAGCGCCTGCTGATCGTGGAAAATCAGGACAGCTTCCTGCGGCTGGCGGACTGCCCACCGACCGGTTGGGCCCTGCTGTACAGCGGCGGCTTTCGCGCCAGCGCGGCCCGACTCACCAGCGCCCACACCCGCTTCGCCTGCCTGCCCGGCAGCGACGCCGACTTCTTTCGGGCCCAGTGGTACTGCCCCAACCTGCCCTGCTTTTTCTGGGGCGACCTGGATTTCGCCGGCATGGGCATTCTCGCAGCCCTGCGCCAGAGCCTGCCCCGGCTGGAAGCCTGGCGCCCGGGCTACAGCGCCCTGGCCACCCGGCTGGCTCAAGGCGACGGTCACAGCCCCACCCAGGCCGGCAAGGAAGGCCAGCAGGATCCGGGACGAACCGGCTGCCCCTACGCCGACAACGAGCTGCTGCCACTGCTGCGCCGCACCGGCCGCTGCCTGGATCAGGAAGCCGTGGATGCCGCGCAACTGGTGCCGGAATCAGCGGGACATCCGCCCTGATGCGGTCCCTGCCACCTGTTCCGTACCCCGCAGGTTTGCTAACCTGCGCGACCGCCCCGGCAATCGGGCGCGGCCATTCGAGCCATCAAAACCGCTACCCACACCGGTCCATACCGTGAACAGTAAACCCGACCTGACCCAACATACCCCCATGATGCAGCAGTACCTGCGCATCAAGGCGGAACACCCCAACGAGCTGGTGTTCTACCGCATGGGCGATTTCTACGAGCTGTTCTTCGACGACGCCAAAAAGGCGGCGCGCCTGCTGGACGTGACCCTCACCGCCCGGGGGCAGTCCGCGGGCAAGCCGATCCCCATGGCCGGGGTGCCCTATCACGCCGCCGAGTCCTACCTGGCCCGACTGGTACGCCTGGGCGAGTCGGTCGCCATCTGCGAGCAGATCGGCGACCCGGCCACCAGCAAGGGACCGGTGGAGCGCAAGGTGGTGCGGGTGGTGACCCCCGGTACCGTCAGCGATGAAGCCCTGCTCGACGCGCGCCGCGACAATCTGCTTGCGGCGGTGAGCTGTCACGGCGAGCGCTTCGGTATCGCCACCCTGGACATGGCCAGTGGCCGCCTGCTGGTGCTGGAGGTGGACGGTGCCAACGCGCTGGCCGGCGAGCTGCAGCGACTGGCGCCGGCGGAACTGCTGGTGGCCGACGACTTCCCCCACGACGAACTGCTCGACAGCCGCGCCGGAGTGCGCCGCCGGCCGCCCTGGGAGTTCGAAACCGACACCTGCCGCCGCCTGCTGACCCAGCAGTTCGGCACCCGCGACCTGGCGGGTTTCGGCTGCGAGGCGCTGACCCTGGCCATACAGGCTGCCGGCTGCCTGCTGGCCTACGCACGGGACACCCAGCGCAGCGCCCTGCCCCATATTCGCGGCATGAGCCACGAAAGCCTCGACGACAGCGTCGCCCTCGACGCCGCCACCCGCCGCAACCTGGAGATCGACACCAACCTGCAGGGCGGCCAGGACAACACCCTGCTGTCGGTGCTGGACCAGACCGCCACCGCCATGGGCAGCCGCCTGCTGCGCCGCTGGCTCAACCGACCGCTGCGCGACCTGCAGATCCTCGAGGGTCGCCAGGGCGCCATCGCGGAACTCAAGACCGACTACAGCTACGAGCCGCTGCGCGGGCTGCTCGACTCGGTGGGCGACATGGAACGCATTCTCGGCCGGGTCGCCCTGCACAGCGCCCGACCGCGGGACCTGGCGCGCCTGCGCGACTCGCTGGCGGTTCTGCCCGCACTGCAACAGGCGCTGACCACGGCGGTCACCCCCCGCCTGCGGAAACTGGCCGACAGCATCGGTACCTTTCCGGAACTGGAAACCCTGCTGCACAGTGCCATCATCGACAACCCACCGGTGGTGACCCGCGACGGTGGCGTCATTGCCGAGGGCTACGACAGCGAACTGGACGAGCTGCGCGGCCTGAGCAACAACGCCGGCGACTACCTGGTGCAGCTCGAGCAACAGGAGCGCCAGCGCACCGGCATCCAGACCCTGAAGGTAGGCTACAACCGCGTACACGGCTACTACATCGAGATCTCCCGCGCCCAGGCCGGCGCTGCGCCGGCCGACTACATCCGCCGCCAGACCCTCAAGAACGCCGAGCGGTTCATCACGCCGGAGCTGAAAACCTTCGAGGACAAGGCACTGAGCGCGCGCAGCCGCGCCCTGGCGCGGGAAAAGCACCTCTACGAGGAGCTGGTGCTGCGCCTCAACGACGATCTGTTCCCATTGCAGGCCTGCGCCGCCGGCGTGGCGGAGCTGGACGTGCTGGCCAACCTCGCCGAACGGGCGGTCACCCTCGACCTGGTGGCACCGGAGCTGACCACCGAGCCGGGCATCGACATCCGGGCCGGCCGCCACCCGGTGGTGGAACAGGTGCTGGATACCCCCTTCGTCGCCAACGACCTGACCCTCGACGCCGACCGGCGCATGCTGATCATCACCGGGCCGAACATGGGCGGCAAGTCCACCTACATGCGGCAGGCGGCGCTGATCACCCTGCTGGCCCATACCGGCAGCTTCGTCCCTGCGGACGCAGCGCGCATCGGCCTGACCGACCGCATCTTCACCCGCATCGGCTCCAGCGACGATCTGGCCGGCGGCCGCTCCACCTTCATGGTGGAGATGACCGAGACCTCGAACATCCTGCACAACGCCACGCCGGCCAGCCTGGTGCTGATGGATGAGGTGGGCCGCGGCACCAGCACCTACGACGGCCTGTCACTGGCCTGGGCCTGCGCCCATTACCTCGCCGAGGAGCTGGGCGCGCTGACGCTGTTCGCCACCCACTACTTCGAGCTCACCCAGCTTGCCGGCAAGCTCACCGGGGTCGCCAATGTGCACCTGGACGCCACCGAGTACCAGGACGACATCGTATTCCTGCACGCGGTTCAGGAAGGGCCCGCCAACCGCAGTTACGGGCTGCAGGTGGCCAAACTGGCGGGCATTCCCGGCCCGGTGATCGAGCTGGCGCGGCACGAGCTGACGCTGCTCGAGAGTGGCCAGCGGCCCGAGGTGGCGCTCACCACCGCACCTGACACACCCGCTCCAACGGCCACGAGCCAGGCCAGGCCGGCAGCGCCGCAGCAGGCGGAGCTGTTCGCCCCCGCCATCCACCCCCAATTGCAGCGCCTGCTCGACGAGCTCGACCCGGACGAGCTGAGTCCACGGCAGGCCCACGAGCTGCTGTATCGCCTTCGGGAGCTGCACCGTCGCTGAAACCTTCATCCCGGCGCAATCCTTGCTATAATCGCCGCCTTCAAAATTTCACGTTCGGAGATCGTCACCATGACCTTTGTAGTGGGCGAAAACTGCATCAAGTGCAAATTCACGGACTGCGTTGAAGTCTGCCCGGTTGACTGCTTTTACGAAGGCCCCAACTTCCTGGTGATCCATCCCGACGAGTGCATCGATTGCGCCCTGTGCGAGCCGGAGTGCCCCGCCAACGCGATCTTCTCGGAAGACGAGCTGCCCGACGACCAGCAGGTGTTCCTCGAGCTCAACGCCGAGCTGGCCGAGGTGTGGCCGAACATCACCGAACAGAAGGACGCGCCGGCCGACGCCGAGGACTGGAACGGCAAGCCCGGCAAGCTGGAGCTGCTGGAGCGCTGACTGCGCGCAACGCCCGAGGCGACCGCCGATCCATTAAAAAACCCGCGCTGATCGAGCGCGGGTTTTTTGTTGCCTCCTGAGTTTGTTGCCTCATGAGTTTGTTGTCCGAGGAGCCCGGACGTCGATCAGAACTCGACGCCAAGCCGGCGGCCCATGGCCTCGTAGGACTCCACCACATTGCCGAGGTCCTGGCGGAAGCGATCCTTGTCGAGCTTCTCGCCGGTGTTGCTGTCCCACACGCGGCAGCCGTCCGGCGAGAACTCGTCGCCCAGCACCAACTGGCCGTCGACCAGGCCGAACTCCAGCTTGTAATCCACCAGCAGCAGGTCGGCATCCAGGAACAGCTGCTTCAACACCTGGTTGACGCGGAAGCTGAGATCCTTCATCTGTGCGATCTGCTCGGCGGAGGCCCAGCCGAAAGTCTCGATGTGGGACTCGTTGATCATCGGGTCGCCCAGCGCGTCGTTTTTCAGGAAGAACTCGAAGGTCGGCGGGTTCAGCTCCTGCCCCTCGGCAATGCCCAGCCGGCGACAGATGGAGCCGGCCGCCCGGTTGCGCACCACGCACTCCACCGGCAGCATGGTCAGCGCCTTGACCAGCGACTCCTCGTCATTGAGCAGGCGCACGAAGTGGGTGGGGATACCGGCGTCGGCCAGCTTGCCCATGATGAAGGCGTTGAACTTGTTGTTCACCATGCCCTTGCGCTCGAGCTGCGCCAGCTTCTTGCCGTCGAAGGCCGAGGTGTCGTTGCGAAACAGCATCACCAGAAGACCGGGATCGTCGGTGGCGAACACCGATTTGGCCTTGCCGCTGTAGAGTTGCTGGCGTTTTTCCATGGGGATTCTCCCGGTTCAACAATCGAGATCGAGCCAGCCGGTGCTTTCGTCCTGGCTGGCGTAGGTTACATTGGCCGCCGGTGCCACGATGTCGCCCAGGACGTCGCGCACCAGTTCGGTCAGGTTGTTCTTCAGGCTGATGTGGCCAACCATCAGCTGGCGCAGCCGCGCCACGTCGAGCGCCTGCAGGAACGCAGCGGTCTGGCGGTTGTTCAGATGCCCCCAGCCGCTGGCGACGCGGCGCTTCAGGCTCGGAGGATAGGGCCCGTTGTGCAGCATGTCGAGATCGTGATTGGCTTCCACCAGCAGCGCGTCGCAGACGCTGTACTCCTCCTGCACGTGAGGCGTCACCGCACCGAGGTCGGTCAGCACCCCGAGGCGCAGGCCGCGGTGCCCCAGTATGTACTGCACCGGCTCGGCGGCGTCGTGGGGCACGGGCACCGGCCGCACCTCGAAAGCACCGACCCGAAAGTCGCGATGGCTGTCCACCACCTCGACCCCGCGACGGTTGCGCAGCGCCCGGGCCGTGCCGGCGGTGGCGTAGACCGGCAGGCCCAGCCTGCGCTGCAGCCCGGCCACGCCACGCAGGTGATCGCCGTGCTCGTGGGTTACCAGTACCGCCGTGAGGTCGGCGGGGGCGAGCCCCAGAGGCGCCATGCGCCGCTCGATCTCGGGCACCGAAAACCCACAGTCCACCAGGACACAGCAACCCCCGCTTTCGATCAGGGTGGCGTTGCCCTGGCTGCCGCTGCCGAGGCTGGCAAAGCGCATGTGGGCCTCAGGTCAGGTTGCTTTGAATGATCCGCAGCAGTCGCCGGGTTTCATCGCGAGGCAGCGTCTCGCCGCCGGCACCGGTAAGGCGCACCGCAACGCCATCGCCGCTGCGGTTGACCAGCACCCGGTAATCCACGCTCGGTTCGCCGCCGCGACGGAACAGACGGCCGAAGAAGCCGGGCTCGCTGTCCTGCGGGGGCTGGAAGGTGACCTCGAACACACCGCTGTCATCGTCCTGCTGCTGGCTGTCGATGCTGAAGCCGCCGCGTTCGAGGGAATAGGCGAGCGAGGCCCACGCCCGCAGGAACTCGAGATCCATCTGCAGGTAGGGGTCCGCTACCCGGGGCGTCTGGATCGACACCCGGGCCTGGCCACCGATGTCCTGAGCCAGCAGGGATACGGAGCTGGCCGCCTCGTCGCTGGCGAGCGCCTCGGCGACAATGCGCATCATCTCCATCTCGCGCTCGCGGTCGTCGGAGCGGGCGGGCCAGTCGGTAACGCCCTCCTCACGACCCTGACGTACCTGCTGCTGGAGAATCTTGATCTCGGCACTGGTGGTCTGTACACCCGGCGCCATCTGAACCTGGAAGCGATGGCTCAGCTCGTCGTCATCACGGAAGGTCAGCCAGCCGGTATCCATCAGCCCGCGCGGCGCGTCGGCGGCCGCCACGGGGATACCGCTGCGGTTGAGCAGGCTGCGCACCCGCGGCCACACCTCGGAGGTGGGCCGGTTGATGAGAATCCAGCTGTCATCGCCGAGGGTCTGGATGCGCACTTCCTCGTGGAATACGTTCGCCGCCAGCGACTGGGGACGGGGCACGTCACCATCATTATCCGGCACCGCCGTCTCGGCAATCGGCGGAATGGGGTAGATCTCACCCAACGTCTGGGGGCTGAGGTGCTCGGGCACCACAATGGGGTCCATCTCCTCCACGTGCAGGTAGTCGCGGCTGCGGTCGCGAATGGTGCCGCAGGCAGAGGTGGCCAGGGTAGCGGCGACCACTGCGAGCACGAGGGGGATCTTCACGGTTTGGATCATCTATCGGGACTCCGCGGTACGCCGGGGGCTTAGAGGAGACCCGCCTGCCGCAGGGCAAGGCGGACCGGCTCATGGAACTGTTCGGACAGGGGTGTGAGGGGTAGGCGGATACCCGGGGGTATGCGGCCCATTTCCGCCAGCGCCCACTTCACCGGAATCGGGTTGGCCTCGAGGAACAGGTCCCGGTGCAGGCCCAACAGCTTCTCGTTGATGGTACGGGCTTCATCGACACGCCCGGCCAGCGCCGCGTCGCACAGCGCAGCCATCTGTGCCGGAGCCACATTGGCGGTCACGGACACATCGCCGTGGCCACCGAGCAGCATCAGGTCGAGGGCGGTCAGGTCGTCGCCGGAGAGAATCACGAAATCCTCGGGGGCGCCCTCGATCAGCTCACGGGCGCGGGTGGTGTCGCCAGTGGCGTCCTTGATGCCGATGATGTTGGGAATCTGGGCCAGGCGCAGGGTGGTCTCGACGCTCATGTCACAGGCGGTGCGGCCCGGCACGTTGTACAGCAGCTGCGGGATGGACACGGCCTCGGCCACGGCACGGTGGTGGCGATACAGGCCTTCCTGGGTCGGCTTGTTGTAGTACGGCGTGACCAGCAGGCACGCGTCGGCACCCACCCTGGCGGCGCCTTCGGTCAGCTCGATCGCCTCGCTGGTGGAGTTGGCACCGGTGCCGCCGATCACGGGAATGCGCCCGGCAGCGGCTTCGACGGTGACGCGAATCACCTCGAGGTGCTCGTCCACATCCAGGGTCGGTGATTCACCGCTGGTGCCGACGGCGACAATGCCCCGCGTGCCCTGCTCGATGTGCCACTCCACCAGCTCGCGCAGGGAATTGAGGTCGACAGCGCCGTCCTCGGCCATCGGCGTTACCAGGGCAACTATGCTGCCGGAAATCATCCAGACCCTCCAAAGGAAAAGGGGTAATGGTACTGGCGCCGGAGAGCCCGCACAAGCGGCTCAACGGCGATGCCGGGATCGTCGCTTGCGGCGTCGGGGCGGATACAGGGGCTCGTCACCTTCCGGGCGCGTCTTGAAGCGGCGATGCAGCCACATGTACTGCTCGGGGCAGGGCGTCACATAGCTTTCCACCAGGCGATTGATGCGGGTCACATCCGCCATGTCGTCGCCGGTGGGAAAGCCCTCGAGCGGCGGGTGCACCCGCACCTCGTAGCCCCGGGAGCCCGGCAACCGGTAGTGGGTAAAGGGCAGCACCGCCGCCCGGCCCATCTCCGCGAGGCGCGGGGTAGCGGTCACGCTGGAAGCCGGCACCCCGAAGAAAGGCGCGAAGATGGCCTGCTTGCGACCGTAGTCCTGGTCGGGCGCGTACCAGAGAATGCGCCCGCGACGCAGCGCCTTGAGGATGCCCCTGAGATCCTCCCGCGGGTAGGCCTCGCCGACCCGGGCGCGGCGCTCCCGACCGCGCCGCTGGATGTAATCGAACACCGGGTTGTCGTTGGGCCGGTACATGCCGTCGATATCCACATGCATGGTGAGCGCCGAGGCACCGATCTCGAGGGTGGTGAAGTGGGCCGCCAGCAACAGCGCCCCCTGCCCCTGCAGCTGTTCGATGTGTTCGAGGCCGCTCACCCGCACCACCCGGGCGAGACGGCGGTTGGACCACCACCACGCCATGCCCACCTCGAAGGGTGCCATCCCATAGCTGTAGTAGTTGGCTTTGAGCAGGCGCTTGCGTGCGGCGGCATCGAGTTGCGGAAAACAGAGTTCGATATTGCGCCGCGCGATGGCCCGCCGCTCGCCACCCGCGCGGTACATCAGCCAGCCCAGCCCCCGGCCCAGCACCGTCAGGACCGGATAGGGCAGCACGAGCAATGCCCGCCACAGGCCGATCCAGAGCCAGGTGGCCCAGTGGCGCGGGTGCAATAGGGCTGAACTGAAGTGCCGGCTGCTCATGGGCGCAGGTTCCCTGTTGAAGCAGCGGCCGATTATAGCGATCGGAAGGCGACGTAGCGAAAGGATGCGGTTATCGGGCTGGCCGGCCGGTAAAGCAGCCGAGCCGGGGGCGCCCGGCCGGCAGGGGCACGAGGGTCTCAGTGCCGCAGCAGGGCATCGAGATGATCCACCACTTCGGCCCAGTCGGAGTCCTCCTCGATGGCCTCCAGCAGAAAGGCACGCTGCGCATCGCTCCAGAAAATGGCCTCGTGCAGCGGAATGTCTTCGGGCAACGGGCGATGCTCCTCCACAAACCGCTCGATGGCCTCCTCCCAGGAGGGCAGGCCGAGCTGGTCGAACAGGGCGGTGAAATTGTGGGCTGACGTATCCATGGACAGGCTCCTGAATCCTGTCC
>JBJHAZ010000001.1:0-33216 GCA_050485225.1 Gammaproteobacteria bacterium | reverse complement strand
CCCAGTTGCCGTCCGGGAAACCGTCGACCACCACCTGGCTACCGTCCAGCACACACGTGGCGCCCTCTTTCTTGCCCTGTTCGATCAGACCCAGGGTTTTCTCCATGGCGGCTCGGTTGACCTGCGGCCCAAACGCGGAGCCGGACTGCTTCCAATGGCCAGGCTGCACCTGTTTTGCGGCCGCAACAATGTCGCCCACCCACTCCTTGGCGTGACCGACCATGACGGCGACGGAAATCGCCATGCAGCGCTGGCCACAGGCACCGAAGGCGGCACCGATGATGGAGTTCACGGCTTGCTGACGGTTGGCGTCGGGCATGACCACCTGGTGGTTCTTGGCGCCGGTGAGGCACTGGACGCGCTTGTGGTGCTGGGTGCCATGGGAGTAGATATGGCGACCGACGGGGACGGAACCGACGAAGGAAATGGCCTTGATGTCCGGGTGCTCGAGGATCTGGTTGACCTGATCCTTGCCACCGTGAACCATCTGGCAGATGCCGGGAGGTGCGCCGGCTTCCTTGTAGAGCTCCATCAGGCGCACCGCGGTGAGCGGCACCTGCTCGGAGGGCTTGAGGATGAAGGCGTTGCCACAGGCGTTGGCCAGCGGGAACATCCACAGCGGGATCATGGCCGGGAAGTTGAACGGCGTGATACCGGCGCAGATGCCCAGCGGCTGGGTGTAGGAGTAGCCATCGATGCCGCGGGCGACGTTCTCGACGGTCTCGCCCATCATCAGGGTCGCGATGTTGCAGGCGTGCTCGACCACTTCGATGCCGCGCCATACGTCGCCCTTGGCGTCGTCGAAGGTCTTGCCGAGGTCCTGGCAGATGATCTCGGCCAGCTCTTCCTGGTGCTCCTTGAGCAGCGCCTGGTAGCGCAGCATCAGGCGCTGGCGCTCGGGGGTGGCGACTTCCTTCCAGGTGGCGAAGGCTTTCTTGGCCCCGGCTACGGCGCGCTCGATCTCGTCAGTGGTGGACATCGGCACCGACGACAGCTTCTTCTGGGTCGCGGGGTCAGTGACGTCCATCCATTGTTGGCTGACGCTGTTGACGAACTCGCCGTCAATAAAAAGGGGTACCTTTTCGGGGAACATGAACCATACCTCGTGGTGGTTTGGGTTTACGGGGCCCAGTGGACCGTTTCTCGCCAACTATTCTATAACAACACGCTGTCGATTCGGCTTGAATTGACGAAGTTGCCCATGTGATGGACGATATTGCTTCCTGTGCTCCCGAGGGTGACCCGCCGTGGCCCGCAAAGAACCGGTGTTTGCCTCCAGTTGGCCTCTGCCACCAAAGGGCGTCCGCTTCGAGACCCCGCGCTTTCTCGTCAGGCTGTTGTCCACCCATCCGCTGAGTCGCGACCTGTTCCCGCTGGCCGTCGGCTATTATCCGGTGGCCGCGGGCCATAGCATGGAGCGCCGCCGCCACGACAGTCACCTGATCATCTACTGCGTCGCCGGCCTTGGGCACCTGTCCATCGGCGGCGAGACCTGGCGTATCCAGGCCGGCGATCTGCTGTGTCTCCCCCGCGGGCTGGCCCACAGCTATCGGGCCGATGAGGGGGACCCCTGGTCGATCTACTGGGTGCATTTCGATGGCGAACTGGCCGAACAATACCTGCAGTTTCTGAATGCCGACCACCCGGTGCTGCGCCTGGGCATGCACCCGTCGGTAGTGACCGGGTTTTCAGGGCTGTTTTCACTCGGTCGGGGCGGATATCCCGAGCGGGCCTTCATCCACGGCTCTGCCCAGCTCAAGGAGCTGCTGACGGATGTGGGCTGGCAGCGGAGCCGCGCCGGATCGGGCAGCGGCGCGCGTGTGGACATGGATCGCATCGAACAGCTGATGCGCCGACGTATCGACCGCAGTCTGCGGCTCGATGAGCTGGCCGAGGAGGCCGGCATGTCCCGCTATCATTTCGTGCGGCGGTTTCGCGAGCAGACCGGCCATTCCCCGATCCAGTACTTCATCCACCTCAAGATGCAGTACGCCTGCCAGCTGCTGGACAGCGATACCCGATCGGTCAAGCAGACCGCAGCGGCGCTTGGTTACGACGATGCCTACTACTTCTCACGACTGTTCAAGAAGGTGATGGGGGTGTCGCCGCAGCACTACCGTCGCAACCGGTCGGCCTGAGTCGGCGGGTTGGCTCGCTGGAGGTCAGTGGATCGCGGTGATCTCCACCGAGGCGCACTCGAGCCGATCCAGCGCCGGCCTGAGGCGCGCCAGGGATGCGTCCTCGGCGGTAAACAGGCAGCGCCAGGCAAAGTGGCGCTGGGTTCGATCGCAGTCTGCCGGCAGCAGCGAGGCGACCCGGCGCGCGATGGCCGAGCCCGAGTCGATCCACGCCAGGGCGCGGGGTGCCGCGCCGGCGAGCCGTTCGCGCAGCAGCGGAAAGTGGGTGCAGGCGAGCACGACCACGTCGGCCTCACCCTGCGGCGTGGTGGCAAACAGGGGCGCCGTAATGATTTCCAGCTCTTCGCGGGACACCGGTTGGCCACGCAGGTGCTGCTCGGCGAGTTCCACCAGACGCGAGGAGCCCACGCGAATCACGTGGCAGTGCCCGGCAAAGTCGTCGATGAGCTGCTGGGTATAGGGGCGGGCCACAGTGCCGGGGGTGGCGAGCAGGCCGATGACGCCGGTGCGGGTCAGCGCCGCCGCTGGTTTGATGGCCGGAACCACGCCCACCACCGGTCGCTCGAAGTGGGACCGAATGTGGGGCAGGGCCAGGGTGCTTGCCGAGTTGCAGGCGACCACCAGAATGTCCGGCTCCTCACGCCGGATCAGGTGGCGCAGTACCCGGTCGACACGATCCACCAGCTCCATCTCTCCCTTGACGCCGTAGGGAAAGGCAGCGTTGTCCGATACGTACACCAGCTCGCACCAGGGGGTCAGGCGGCGGATCTCGTCGAGGACGCTGAGTCCGCCGACGCCGGAATCGAACACGAGGACGCGGGGCGGGCGGGAGGGTGGTGCGCTACTCGTCATACGGATTGTCGGGTTCGGCTGGCTCAGTGGGTCTTGGACGGGTGGTCGGCGAAGGCGTCGAGGATGGCTTCAAAGCGGGATTTTACGGCAGGCAGCAGTTCCGCGTGAGTGATGACGTAGGGGTCGTTTTCGAGGATGGCTGTCAGAGTCTGCAATGCCACGCTGTCGGGCGACACGGCCCGCGATCGAAAGGTGAGGGCGGCCGCTCGTCCGGGGCTCGTCGAAATCCCGTGGGCCGGGCCGGGGCAGACCACGGTGACCCCGATGTCGTGCGGGGCAAGTTCCAGTCTCAGTGCTTCGGACAGGCCCACCACGGCATACTTGGACGCGTGGAAGGCCCCCAGTCCGGGTGTGGCGATCAAGCCCGCTCCGGAGGCCACATTGACGATATGGGCCGCCTGTCCGCGCGCCTTGAGGCGGGGAACGACGGTCTTGATCCCCAGGAATGTACCGGTAACATTCGTTTCCAGTACCCGGCGCCACTGATCCAGCGGAATGTCCTCCATCGGGGTGCCTCCGGCGGAAACCGCCGCCGCATTGATCAGCAGGTTGATGGGTCCAAGATGATTTTCCGCTGCGTCAACCGCCCGCTGCCAGGCGTCTGCCGAGGTGACATCCATACTGTGGGCGGTCACCCGCTCGCCGGAGGGGCTCAGGCTTGCGGCAAGCCGGGTTGCGCTCTCGTGGTCGATATCCGCCAGCGATACCCGCATGCCGGCGCCGTGCCCCGCCTCGGCCAGCGCCCGGCCGATACCTCTGGCGGCACCGGTGATAAAGGCGTGAAAATCGGAGGCAGCGCGATGATTCATGTCGGGTATCCTTTGGCAGAGGATGTTGTCGATACCGGCCGGGAACCACGAGTCCCAGGAGTGTTCATGTTAATGCCTGCCTGCTCATTGTGTCACTGCATGGCGCTGGAACCCTTCTGGGCAGATCGCCGGCGCGAGTACCTCCGCTGTCGACAGTGCCATCTGATCCAGGTGCCGCCCGCCTGGCACCTCACGCCGGAGCAGGAAAAGGCCCACTACGACCTCCATGAGAACGCGCCGGGTGATGCCGGCTATCGACGATTTCTGTCCCGCACCCTGAACCCGGTCTGTGCTCGGTTGGCGGAAGGGGCGCGGGGCCTTGATTTCGGGTGCGGCCCCGGCCCCACCCTGTCACTGATGTTTCGCGAACGCGGCCATGACTGTGCCGAGTATGACCTCTACTACGCGCCCCACGAGAGCCTGCTCGACCAACAGTGGGATTTCATCACGGCCACCGAAGTGGTCGAGCACCTGTCCGCCCCCGGTCAGGTGCTCGACCGGCTGTGGAGCCGGCTGAACCCCGGCGGCGTGCTCGCCATCATGACCAAGCGCGCACTGGACGCGCAGCGGTTTGCGAACTGGCACTACAAGAACGACCCTACCCACATCTGTTTCTTCCACCGGGACACCTTCCTGTGGCTGGCACGGCAGTGGCAGGCAGGGCTGGAGTTTCATGGCGATGACGTGGTATTGCTGACGCGGCCCCACGGGGTGTGACTTGTATCGACTAGAATGAATCCATGAGCAATTCCGTCGTCGGCCGCGGCGGTCAACGGATTCAACAATGAGGAGAGATCATGTATCAGGGCAAGAAACTCGCATTGACGCCCATCGAGGACGGATTGGTGGAGCTGCACTTCAACGCCGAGGGTGGTTCGGTCAACAAGTTCGACAGCGATACCGTGGCCGAGCTGTCCGACGCGCTGGATCGGCTCGAGCAGGCGGAACGCATTCGTGGGCTACTGGTCACCAGTGGCAAAACCGTGTTTATAGCGGGCGCCGATATCACCGAATTCGGCAATGTATTCGGCACCTCAATCGACCATTTCCGTCGCTTTGCCAGCGCCAACAGTCGCAATATCCTGAGACTCGAAAGCCTGCATCTGCCCATTGTTGTGGCCATCAATGGCGCCGCCATGGGTGGCGGCCTCGAGTTCTGTCTGGGCTGCGACTACCGCATCATGGCCGAGGGCGCCCAGGTGGGTTTGCCCGAGACCGGGCTGGGCATCATTCCCGGGTGGGGCGGAACCGTTCGCCTGCCTCGGGTCATCGGCTTCGAGCCGGCTGCAGCCGCAGTGGCCAGCGGAGCGCCATACCGTGCGCAGGCTGCGCTCGAGCTGGGATTGGTGGA
This sequence comes from Gammaproteobacteria bacterium, assembly GCA_050485225.1. Classification (GTDB taxonomy): domain Bacteria; phylum Pseudomonadota; class Gammaproteobacteria; order Pseudomonadales; family Porticoccaceae; genus JBJHAZ01. Next base: position 28,066 of record JBJHAZ010000001.1, on the reverse strand, counting down.
TGCCGTCGTCGAGCCGAGCAAACTGCGTGAGGAAGCCCTGAGCTGGCTGCAGCGCTGTGCCCGTGGTGAGATCAGCTGCCGTGAACGGCGCCTGGCCAAACACAACCCGATCGCCTTGGGCGAGGCAGCATTCCACGAGGCAGTGGAGCGCTCCCGAAGCGTGGTGCGCAACATTGCCGGCCGCCACTGGAAGGCACCGCTGGTGGCCTTCGAGTCCATGGTCAAATCGGCGCCGTTGCCGTTGCCGGAGGCCCTCGAGGTGGAGTTCGAGGCCTTCTACGAGGTCACTGCAACCGCCGAAGCGCGGGCCATGGTCGGACTGTTCGTCAACGATCAGGCCATTGGACGGATCGCACGCGGTCATGCCAGGGCCGCCCGCAAGGTGGGCCAGCTCGCAGTGTTGGGCGCGGGCACGATGGGCGGTGGTATCGCCTATCAGAACGCCCTCAAGGGTTTTCCGGTGTTCATGAAGGACATCAACCAACAGGCGTTGGACGTCGGTATGGAGGAGGCGCGGGGCCTGGTGGCCAAGCGGGTCAAGCGCGGCCAGATGAGCGCGGCGAAAGGCGAGGAGGCCGTGAGTCGGATCACGGCCACGCTGGACTACCAGGGGATCGAGCAGTCCGACCTCCTGATCGAGGCGGTGGTGGAGAACCTCGACATCAAGCAGTCGGTGCTGGCCGATGTGGAAGGCCGGCTGTCGGAAAATGCGGTGCTGGCATCCAACACCTCGACCATCTCGATCAGCCGCATCGCCGAGGCGCTCAAGCGCCCCGAAAACTTCTGCGGTATGCACTTTTTCAATCCGGTCCACGCCATGCCACTGGTCGAGGTCATCCGGGGCGAGAAAACCTCGGACGAGACTATTGCCACCACCGTGGCCCAGGGGCTAGCGATGGGCAAAAAGGTCATCGTGGTCAATGACTGCCCGGCGTTCTTCGTCAACCGAACCCTGTTTCCCGCCATCCTGGCCTTCGACATGCTGGTGCGGGAAGGTGTGGCCTTCGAAGCCGTCGACCGGGCTGTGGAGGCATGGGGTATGCCCATGGGGCCTGCGTACCTCATGGATGTCGTGGGCATCGACGTGGCGGTGCACTGTTTTGCCGCCTTGGAGGTCGGCTACCCCGATCGCATGGCACCGGACCGCGACCGTTCCGCCCTGTGCCTGATGTCGGAGCACAAGCGCTACGGCCAGAAGAGTCGTGCCGGGTTTTATCGCTACCGCAAGGATCAGGCGGGTCGCCCGGAAAAAACCGTCGACGAGGACAGTCGCGCCCTGATCAGCGAGCATATCGCACCGGCGGGCAAAACCCTGCCGGACGAGGACATGGCGCTGCGGGTCATGCTGCCGATGGCCATCGAGGCGGCGCGCGCGCTGGAGGAAGGCATTATCGGCTCGCCGGCGGAAGGCGATATGGGACTTATCTACGGGCTCGGCTTTCCCCGGTTCAGGGGCGGCATCTACCGTTGGATGGACGAGCTGGGACTGGCCGAGATCTGTCACCAGGCGGATCGCTTCGCCGCACTGGGCAAGCTGTACGAGCCGACTGCGGCCATGCGCGCCATGGCAGCCAGCGGAGAACGCTACTACGGCTGACAGCTCCCGCTTTTCGCGAGACAAAAAAAGGGCCCCTTGCGGGGCCCCAAGCGGGAAGGGTTCTTTTTGGCGAGCCCCGGTGTGTGGGGGCTTCGCCGAATTCAGTCGATCGGCGTTCGGCCGACGAACAGCAGGGCAATACCCAGTGTCAGGCAGATCAGGAAGAGGCCGATGGCACCCTGGACCAACGCATGCTCCAGGTCGGAAAAACTCAGCAGGGCAGCGATGATGGCGACAATGAACAGCACCACGGACCATCCCAGCGATACGAGCTTTTCGGTTGCCTCTTCGACATCGTTTACCGGGCTCATTTCCGGTCTCCTGAGTTGTGCGGCCGACGGTTGTGTCGACCTGTGCTCTCGTCGGATCATCTTCCTTGCCTGCTATCCGTTGCTGGCGGTGTTTTTCAGCAGCCACCTTCAGTGGCGGCGCAATCGCGCTGGAACGTCTCGGAATCCAGTCGCAGTTCCTCGGCTTTCTGTCTCTGGCGATCAAGGTGCATCGCCGCGTCCTGAGCTGCTTCGTCCAATGCCCGTCCGGTACGCTCTGCGGGCCCCTCCTTCTGGCAACCCGGTAATGTGAGTGCCAGCAGGATGCTGCAGAACACGCCACTCAACAGCAGCATCGGTTTCATCGGCATTCGCTCCCTGCAGTGTTGGCTGGAGTGGGGTTGGGCACCTCGCGTCAGCTGCAGACGATGGGTGTTTAGCAAGTGCTGTGCCATTTTATAAATATTCATTAATATCAATATGTTGGTTGTTTTTGCTCGCCTGCTGATCCGACATTGTGTCGCGCTATGGCAACACCATTTCACCTTAGGGGCTATGGGTCTAATAAAAACAGTGGGTTAGGGTGTCGCATCTGTGCAACACTGCCATCTTGGGGCACAATGAGTTTTCATCCAGGGAAGAGATTGCATGTTGAGGAGTTCCGGTTTTGGTCGCCTGACCCTGTTGCAGCAGTGGGCGTTGGCAACCCTGTTGGCGGTATTGCCGCTCATGGTTGCTGCGGGGTACGCCGTTTTCTCGCTGCAGCAGCAGACCGCGCGTCAGACGGAGAGCATGCAGCGCTTCGACCGGCTGGCGGATGCCACCGGCCGGCTGATGGACGACGTCAGCGAGCTGGTTCGCCTCGCCCGGCAGTATCGCCTGTTGCGGGACGAAACCTTTCTCGAGCTTTTCGTGCAGAAGAACGAGACGCTCGGTGAAACACTCGGTCTGCTCCGGTCATTGCCGCTCGAGTCCGGTTGGCGTCGACTGGTAGTCACCATCGGTGAGGATGCGGCGCTGCTCGAAGACAGCCTCGCCGTCAACGGCGAGGCGTCGGACCAGCAGGTGACACACCTCGTGCAGACTCTGCTGCTTGACAGTGACGACCTGGCCAGCGCCGTCTCGCGGGCACGCCAGGCGAATATCCAGCAGGGCGAACGGGAGTTTGCCCGCATCGTGGATCGACTGTTTCTGATTGCCATGCTGACCCTGCCCGGCACCTTCCTGCTGATGGTGCTGGGCACCTTTCTCATTTCGCGTCCGATCTGGAGGCTGAGCCAGGCCATCCGGCGGCTTGGCCGGCAGCAGTGGGACGAGCCCATCGTCATCGGCGGGCCAGCCGACCTGGTGGCGCTGGGTAATAACCTCGAGTGGATGAGACAGCAGATCTGCGCCAGCGACGAGCAGCGCACCGCGTTCATCCAGCATGTGACCCATGAGCTGAAGACGCCGCTGGCTGCGATCATCGAGGCGGCGAGCCTCATGAGGGACGAGGTCACCGGAGCCCTCCAGCCGGGTCAGCGGGAGGTGCTGGAAATCCTGTTCAGCAATGCGCGCCACCTGCAGGACCTGATTCAGCAGCTGCTCAATTACAATGCCGTGTCTCACGGGCTGATGGCCCATTTTCAACCGGTGGATATGGCCGGACTTTGCGAGACCTTGCGGCAGCGTATCGTCACGGCGAACCCCGACAAGAGCCTGAGATGGGAGTTGAGCGGGAATGTGGACAGCGTCACCAGTGACCCGAGGCTGCTCGAGATGATACTCGCCAACCTGATGGGCAATGCGTTCCAGTTCACGCCGGACGGCGGATCCGTGACGGTGCGCTGGGAGGAGGACCGCAAGGGCTGGTGCCTGTCGGTGTCCGACACGGGCACGGGTATTGAAAGAAGCGAACTTGACCATATATTTGCTCCGTTCTACCGCGGTCGCAACACCCGCGGCGACAGTCGCCCCGGCAATGGCATCGGGCTGGCGATCGTCAAGGCGGCTGCGGATTTGCTCAACGGCAGTATTTCCGTACATTCAGGGAAGGGAGAGGGCACGGCATTCCTGCTCTTTTTCCCCCACAAGGGGGTGACAAGAAATGACTAGAAGTACTTTGTGGCTGGTTGCCGTATTGTTAGCGGGTTGTCAGCCGTTGCAGCCGGTGCCCGTTGATGATCTGCCCGTCTGTGAAGCGGTCGATCCGGAGCCGGATCCTGCAACCACCTGGCTGTTGCGTCGCAGCGAACTGTGCAGCCTGGAAGGTGAAGTGCAGCGTGCCCGGCTTGCTGAGTTGCAGGGGCATGACGAGGCGACCGCTATCGAGCGCGTGCTGCTGACGAGCTGCGACCCGGCGCGTACACCGGGTCTCATGCGAGAAGCCCTGAATGCCTTGCCGGACAACCCCGATCGCGACCCGGCGCTGCAATCGTTGTTGAACATGCTGCGCGATCACACCCGCAGTTATCGCATGCTGGAGGACCGCAACAGCCAGCTCGCCGAACAACTGGAAGCGACTGTCGAGGGTATCCGCCAGATCGAGGCCGATATGGAAAGTCTTCGTCGCAACAGGAGGAATCATTGAAGAGTCCACAGGTACTTGTCGTCGACGATGACCCGGGCATGCTGCAGCTGCTGAGCCTGAGGCTGGGCGGGTTCGGGTATCGCACCCTGACTGCTTCCTCCGGGGCGCAGGCACTGGAGGTGCTGGAAGAGAACGGTGTCAACGCCGTGGTCACGGATCTCCGCATGGAACCGATGGATGGCCTGGAGCTGTTTCGGCGAGCGCACGATCGCTGGCCGGGCATTCCGTTCATCGTCCTGACGGCTCACGGCACGATCCGGGAAGCCGTCAGCGCCACCCAGGAGGGCGTATTCGCCTTTCTCACCAAGCCGGTGGACAAGGACGAACTGGAAAGCACCCTGGCGCGCGCCTGCGATGCGGCGCAGCCGGCCTCGCCGCCCAGCGAGGTGGGCCAATCCCGAATTCTTACCCGCAGCGCCAAGATGTATCAGTTGCTGGAGCAGGCGCGGCTGTACGCCCAGAGCGACGTCAACATCCTCATTACCGGGGAGAGCGGTACCGGCAAGGAGTTGCTGGCCGATGCCATTCACAGTCAGAGCGCCCGCGCCGATCAGCCCTTCGTGGCCATCAACTGCAGTGCCATACCCCAGGACCTGCTGGAGTCGGAGCTGTTTGGTCACGTGAAGGGCGCCTTTACCGGTGCCCATCAGGACCGCGAGGGCCTGTTCGCTACCGCCGATGGGGGCACGGTGCTGCTCGATGAGATCGGTGACATGCCGTATCCGTTGCAGGCGAAGCTGTTGCGGGTGCTGCAGGAAGGCAAGCTGCGGCCGGTCGGCGGTCGGGCGGACATGTCACTGGATGTGCGGGTCATTTCCGCGACCCATATCGATCTGCAGCAGGCGATGGCCGAGCGGCAGTTCCGGGAGGATCTCTTCTATCGGCTCAACGTGGTCAATCTGCACTTGCCGCCGCTGCGGGATCGTCCCGAGGATATCCCGATGTTGGTGGAGCACTTCATCGCCGGTATAGCCCAGCGCACCGGCCGACCGGCCAAGAGGCTCGCCCCCGATGCCTTGCCGGTGCTGCTCGGCTATGAGTGGCCCGGCAACATTCGCCAGTTGGAAAATACCGTGGAGCGGCTGTTTGCGCTGGCCCCGGGACCCGTTATTGCGGCCGGCCAGGTGGAGCAGGCCCTACCGATCGATCGGGTGCGGCCTGTGGTGAGCCTCAGCGACGCCCGCAAGGACTTCGAGCGCAGGTACCTGATTCAGGTGCTGACCGCCACCAACGGCAACATGACCATGGCGGCCGAACTCGCCGGACGCAACCGCTCGGACTTTCACAAGCTGGTGAAGCGGCACGACATCAACCCGGAGCGCTACCGGGCGGCCGCGACGGATTGACCCGTGTCGATTGTCAGGGTCCCAGCAGGCCCTTCATGACCAGGCTTTCGTAATTCACGACCCCCTGGATCCGGCCCTGGCTGTCGATAACCGGTGCGACACTCAGGCCAAAGCGCTCGAACAGGCGCGCGCAGAAGCGGATCTGCATCTCGGGTGCGACCCCCAGCGCCGGTTTTGCCATGATCTCGTAAAGGTTGACCCGCTCCGGCGCCTTGTTGCGGGCGAGCACTTTCTTGGCGATGTCCGAGAACAGCACGATGCCGTATTCGTCCCGCTCATCCCGCTTGTCGACGACCAGGACGCGGATCTCGGTGCCGCGAATCTGCTGCAGGGCTTCGGCCACGGTTGTCACCCCTTTCACCAGCCGGTAATCACCGCTCATCACATCCTTCACCGAGACGATCGTGCCCTTGTGGCTTGATTGCATGTCACTCATGAACGGCTCCTCCTCACAGCTCGTCTGACAGCGATTCTGTCAGTGCTCTTATCTGGTGTTGTACCCCGACGGCGTCCTCCACATCGATCTGGACAGCGATGCCGGTGCCGGGTGATTCATCGAACTCGCCCACCTGAGCGATCTTCTCAAGCACGGCCCGTGCGTGATGCTCCTCCACCAGGAACAGCAGTACATCGCGCTGGGCCGTGATCTCCAGCCCGAACACGCCTCGGGTCTTGCGCGCCCCCTCGCCGCGGGCGTTGTAGATGATGGTGGCGCCGGTTGCCCCCGCCGAGCGGGCGGCGTCGAGCAGCTTGTCGCTCTGATCGTCGTCCACAAAGGCCAGAATCAGTTTGAAGCGCATGAGTCCTCCTCGCAGTGCGTCATTCGGTTGGCCGTCTTTCGGTATCGCGAGCGGCGGAACGTCGATCGCGCCATTCGGCAATCTGGGCATAGCCCATCACGGTGATGATGGGAAACAGGCACGCCAGTGCAATCATGCCGAAGCCGTCTCTCAATGGATCCCGTCCGGGGATCGATTCCGCCAGGCCCAATCCCAGCGCCGCTATGATGGGTACCGTTATGGTGGAGGTGGTCACACCACCCGAGTCAAAGGCCAGCGGAATGATCTTGCGCGGTGAGCGCAGCGTCTGGACGATCACCAGTACATAGGCGCCCAGTACAAACCAGTGCAGTGGCCACCCCATGACAATGCGCCAGGAGCCCAGCGTGATGCCGAAGGCCATGCCCACGGCGACAGCGACGCGCAACATCAGTGGGTCGACGGTGCCCCCCGACGCTTCTCCGGCCTTCAGGGAGACGGCGATCAGGGCGGGCTCGGCAATGGTGGTGCTGGCCCCGATGGCAAAGGCAAACAGGTAGACCCAGTAATAGTCACTCCAGTGACGCTGGGCGCCGGCCGCCAGCTGGGGAAGGAACTCGGCAGAGGTCAACTGTTCCGCCATCAGGCTGCCGATGGGGAACAGGGCCTGCTCCAGTCCCACCAGAAACAACGTCAAGCCGATCAGCACCATGGCAAAGCCGGTGGCTATCCGCCCAAGATTGCGCACCTTTCTGCGGATTACCAGATACTGGAAGCCGAAAATGATGGCGATGATCGGCAGGATATCGCGCACGGTCTCGAGCAGAATGCCCACCGTCTCCGAGGGGGCGATCACAGCGAGCCTCCCGGCAATGTCAGTAGTCCGAAGGTGAGCACAAAGATGATGGGCATGACCGAGGCCAGTGCAATGAGTCCGAATCCGTCCAGGATCGGGCTGCGCCCCTTGATGGCGGTGGCCAGGCCCACGCCCAGAGCCGTTAGCAGGGGGACCGTGATGGTCGACGTGGTGACCCCGCCGGAATCATAGGCGATGCCGATGATGGCGTCCGGCGCGACCGTGGTCAGGAGCAGTACCAGAACGTACCCGCCGATGATGATCAGATGCAGGGGCCAGCCCTTGAGAATACGCAGGACTCCGATCATGACGGCAATCCCGACGGATACGGCCACCACCATACGAAGCCGAAAAGAAAATTGCTCCCGGGCTGCTTCGGTCGCGGCGATGGCCCCGGCCTCGGCCATCACCTGGGCGGCCTTGCCGGCCACCGCGATCAGGGCGGGTTCGGCTATTGTGGTGCCGAAACCCAGCGCAAAGGCAAACAGGAACATCCAGAACACCGATCCCTTGCGCGCCAGCGCATGAGCCAGGTTTTCCCCCACCGGGAACAAGCCGATCTGGAGGCCTTGCACGAACAGCGTCAGCCCCACCAGCACGAGCAGGACACCGGCCAGCAGTTCCGTGAGCGAGAGGGCATCGGGGAGCGGTTGCCGAATCACCAGCAGCTGAAAGCAGGCGATGACAACCACCACAGGCAGCAGGTCGCGCAGGCTGTCCAGGGTCTGGCGGAGCAGGGCGTTGATCAGATCCATGCTTCAGGGCGTCAAGGAGTTACGATATCGGAGGCGCAATACTGACACAGATCATGCAACCGTGTATGTCATTGAGACACCGTAAATTGATGATACTATGATGAAAGTCAATCGTTCGGTGAGCGGAAACCCCTGTAAAACCAGGATAATCAGTGAAGATGAGTTACAGGCCAGCACATTTTTGTCTATGGGCCGTGGCGGCCGTCCCGGTATTGGCAGGGCTCGCGAGTCTGCAGGAAGGCGCGTTCGCCAGCACCGCGGCAACCTTCAACTCGCTGGGTCGGCTCACCGGCATCGCCGGTTTGAGCCTGTTTCTGGTCGCGGCCATCGTCAGTTTCAGAATTCCCGGCTTTGACCGGCCCTTCGGCGGCCTCACCAAATTGTGGCAAACCCACCACAAGCTGGGCGCCGTTTCCTTTCTGATGTTGCTGGCGCACCCGCTGTTACTGGCGCTGGCAGCGGCCGAGTTCTCGCTGGATCTTGCGGTGCAGGTGCTATTCCCCCCGGCGTCTGCCGTGGCATCCTGGGTCGGTTGGGGTGCGCTGATTGCCATGATGATCTTTCTCGCGCCCAGCTTCTCCTTTTTTGGTCGCCCGGATTATCAGCGCTGGAAGAAAGTGCATGCGTTGTCGGGCGTTGCCCTGGTGCTGGCATTGGCCCACACCTGGTGGCTGGCGCGTACCCTGCCGGCGCCCTGGGATGCGCTGATCTGGGGTGTTCTGACGATCGCGGCACTGAGCGCCATGGCGTACGCCCTGATATTCGCCAGGCGTGCCAACCGCTATGCGTACCGTGTTGCGGCCGTGGATTTCCCCGCCAACAACGTGGTCGAAATTACCTTTGAGCCGGAGGGCAAGCCCTTGCCCTACGAGCCGGGGCAGTTTGTCTACCTGCGGTCGCTGGACCGGTCGCTGGCGGCCGGCTGCAACGAGGAACACCCCTATACGGTGTCGTCCTCTCCCCGCGAGGAGTGCCTGCGCATCGCCATCAAGGATCTGGGTGACGCCAGCCGCGCCATCCAGCGGGTGGCGATCGGCAGCCGGGCGCTGATGGATGGTCCCTATGGCAACTTTTTTCCCGCAGCCGATCAGGCGACGGGGCGCGAGCTATGGGTTGCCGGCGGTGTGGGGATTACCCCCTTTCTGGGGCGTGCGCGTCATTTGGCTGCAACGGGTGAACCGGTGAATATACAGCTTGTCTACTGTGTCCAGGATGAAGCGCGCGCCGTGTTCGCCGAGGAGCTGCGTTCGCTTGCCGAACGGATTCCGGGCTTCGAGCTGACCATGCACTATTTCTACCGCAATGGACCGCTGGACTGGGATTACCTGCGCTACCATTGCCCCGATATCGGCGAGCGCCACATCTATGCCTGTGGCCCGGAACCACTGCTCAACCTGCTGCGCGGTTTGTTGCGTCAGGGTGGCATACCCGCGAGTCGCTTTCACAGTGAGGAGTTTGACCTGTTATGAAAAAGTTCTGTTATTCCGCTTTCATTGCCTTCTGGTCGAGCATTGCGACCCTGCTGGCGCTGCAGGCCGTGGCAACCGACAGCGAGCCCAAAGGGGAAGCCGGGCTTCAGGCCTACACCCTGACCGAAGTGGCGCGTCACGACACCCTCGAAGATTGCTGGATGGCCATTGATGGCAAGGTGTATGACTTCAGTGACTATATCCCCAAGCACCCGACGCCTCCTGCCATCATGGAGCCCTGGTGTGGCAAGGAGGCGACGGAAGGCATGCGCACCAAGGGATATGGTCGGGATCACAGCCCGGCGGCCTGGGCGATGATGGAAAGTTATCTGATTGGCGAGCTGGTCGAGGAGTAAAGCATTCGGTCTGACCATTGCCGCGCTTCCAGGAGCCGGCGGGGCTGATCGAGACAGGCACGGTATCAGCTGCCTGACTCCGCCATTTTCCAGCTGGATTGCTTGCGTCGGTCGGGTGTCCTGCGCCGGTCCTCCATAATCCACTGTCCGCCCGCCAGAATGGGAAACCGGGCCGGGGCCGGCGCCCGGCGACGGTCTTCCTCGCTGCGCCGGTGGAGGTTGGGGAGTGGCTCACCGGAGAGTCCCTCATCATCGTGATGGGAGACAAAGGTTCGGGCTGCCGCCGCAAAAATGTAGGCCGATACAATCAGGGCTGACAAGCCCAGCACCGCTATGGTGACCAGCAAAGTATTCATTCCTTGACCTTATCCCGGCAAAGTGGTGCTCGTGTTCGTGGGCACTTTGAGTGGCCTGCCACTGTCGGTCGGCGCGCTCGGTATCTGGCTTCCTTGGCTATTCGCTGCAGCAAGAAGCAAGCCACTTTAATAAGATCATAATATTCAATGGATTGGCGCGGATCGGGGCCTCGGTGGCGCGATTGTTACACCAGTGCGTCAAATTTGTTGACAGTCAGCGAGCGCCCTTGCCGAACAGGATGACCTCCACGGTCTGCAACAGAATAAGAAAGTCCAGAAAGAGACTCTGATTCTTGACGTAGTAGAGGTCGAATTCCAGTTTGTGTTTTGCATCTTCGATGGAACTGCCGTAGGGGTAGTTCAACTGTGCCCAGCCGGTGATGCCGGGCTTCACGCAATGGCGTTCGTTGAAGTAGGGGATGGCGCTGGACAGCTCCTCGATGAACTCCGGTCGCTCGGGTCGCGGGCCGACGAACGCCATGTGCCCGAGGAGTACATTGATGATCTGGGGCAACTCGTCAATGCGGGTCTTGCGAATGAATGTCCCGACCCGGGTGACGCGTGGATCGTGGGATTTGGCCCAGCGGGCCTTGCCGTCGCCTTCCGCGTTCACGGTCATACTGCGCAGTTTCAGTACGTCGAAGACCTGCCCGTTGAGCCCGACCCGCCGTTGACGAAAGAACACCGGTGCCCTGGCGCCATCCTCAAGCTTGATGGCGAGTATTGCGAGCAGCAGAACAGGCCAGGTGACCGACAGCAGGCACAGGCTGGCGAATACATCAAAGGCTCGCTTCCCCAGCCCGTTGGCCGACTGCCCCTTGAAGGCACCGGCAAAAATGAGCCACTCGGGAGGTGTTTGATCGACCAGCACCTTACCGGCTTCCTGCTCGAAAAAATCGAGCATGTTGATGATGGAAACCCCAAGGATGCGGCACCGCACCAGTTCATCGGTCGGGATGTCCTCATTGTGGTCGTCGAGGGCCACTACGATCTGGTGGATCTGGTGCGTCAGCACGTAGTCGAAGAGGGCGCCCTTCTCCAGATAAATGACCGGTGCGTCCTTGGGGCCGGGGTCGCAATCCGAGACATTGGCGTAGGCCAGCACGCGAAAGCCGCGACGATCGCTTTTTCGTCGCATGCGGTTGGCGATGTTGTCAGCGGCGCTGCCCGCCCCGAGAATCAGGATGTTGCGCTTGAGCTGGTTGAGCTCGACCAGGCGGGAAAAGACCACGCGGGTGGTCAGACAGGCGGCAAAGGCGATCCCGGCCGCGTAGATAAACAGTCCTCGCCAGAGATCGAAGCCGGTGAAGAAAAAATTCACCAGCGCAATCGCAATGGTCATGAGCAGAAAGCCACCGGTTACCCTCAGTACGACACCGGCAGCGGTCTCTCGCAACCTGGGCTGATAGAGGCCCATGGAAAACAGTGCGAGAACCGTCACGGCCGAAAACAGTGCCGCCTTGGGTGCGAGGCCGGAAAGGTAGGCGGCGAGTGACTGGGGTTGGGGGAGGAAATAGAACCAGGCCGCCAGGTAACAACTGGCGAAAAAGAGCAGTGCGTCGACGGTGATCAGGACGGAATAGGCAATGTTCACATGATGGTTGAAAACACGGGTCGTGTTCATGAAATTGCCGAATGACATGGTCCTGCTAACCCCTTTGCCCGTGTTCATATCCCTTGAATTCCTTTCGCGTGGTTGGGTCGCCGTTCGAACTGAGCCTGGGTGCTTGCGGGTTCGGGCGGCGACGTGAATCCTTTCGTCGGTTCGGTGTTCCAGGCTGCCGGTAATGCGTTGTTATTGCGCGCTGCAACAAGCCATTATAGTCCACTTTCGCACAGTCAAAGGCAGAACTGCAACGGTGCGGGATGGCTGAGAAATTGATGCGGGCTCGCGGTGTACCCATAGGCCCCTGACTGGAAGATCACCACCAGGTCATCGATTTCCGCGCTCGGCAGCTCCATGTGGTCGGCCAGCAGGTCCAGTGGCGTACACAGCGGCCCTACCACGGACACCACTTCGCGCTGCGCGCTTTGCATCCGGTTGCCGATGGCGACCGGGTAGTTCTTGCGAATGATCTGGCCGAAATTGCCTGACGCCGCCAGGTGGTGGTGCAAGCCCCCGTTGGTGATCAGGTAGGTGTGGCCGCGCGACTGTTTCTTGTCGGTCACGCGACACACATAGAGGCCAGCCTCGGCGACCAGGAAACGCCCGAGTTCCATCACCACTTCGGTATCCGGAAGGCGGCGGTCGTTTTCCTCCAGCAGGCCCGCCAGGTTGTCGGCAATGGCCGCGAGCTCAAGGGGCTTTTCACCCGGGAAGTAGGGCACTCCAAGACCGCCGCCGATGTTGAGCCAGCGCAGGTGGACGCCGGCGGATTCGCACAGGCGCCAGGCGAGATCGAAAGTCTTGTTGTGGGCGTCGATGATGCTGTCGGCCAGCAGGTTCTGGGATCCGCTGAAGATGTGGAGCCCGACGAAGTCGACCGGGAGTTCGCCGAGGGTGCGGATAACATCGGGCACCTGTTCCGCATCGATGCCGAACGGCTTGGGGCCGCCGCCCATCTTCATGCCGGAGGCCTTGAGCTCGAAGTCCGGGTTGACGCGGATGGCGACGGGTGGGCGTCGATCCAGTTCGGTCGCCAGCTCCGCAACCCGATACATCTCGGTCGTGGATTCCAGGATGATGATGACCCCGGCACGCACCGCTTCTTCCAGATCCTCGCGAGACTTGCCGGGTCCGGCAAAACTGATGCCGGCCGGGTCGATACCCGTGGCGGAGGCCACACGCAGCTCCGCGGCCGAGGCCACGTCGAGTCCGTCGGTCAACCGCGCCATGTGCTGGACCACCTCGGGCATCGGGTTGGCCTTGATGGCGTAGTGCAGGTGGAGTGATTCGGGCATGGCCTCACGCAGTAACGCAACCCGTGCGCTCATGATCTGGCGGTCGTAGACATAGAAAGCGCGCCCTTCGGCCCGTTCGGCGATGGCGGTAAGCGGTTGGCCGGCCACCTGGAGGCAGTTGTCCTGTACCTCGAAAGGGTGTTCGGACCAGTGGGCGGCCTTTTTGGCGACACCTGCGATCCGGCTTGGCGTGTTGCTGTTCATGAGTTGCCTTCCTCGAACTGGTTGGCATGGCGTTCGCTCAGTGTCTTGCGGTCGATCTTGCCATTGGGGTTGTGGGGCAGCGAATCCTCGACGATGATTCGGGCCGGTACCATGAAATTGGGCAGTTCCCGCTGGCAATACCTGTGCAGCTCGTGGGCCAGGTTGTCCCTGTCGCTTTCGGCCGAAGCGGCGGCGACCACCAGTACGATGGCCTGCCCCAGCACGGGATGCCGGGCACCCAGGGCAACGGCTCCGGTCACCAAGCCCGACGCATAGGCCACCGCCTCGACCTCGGTGGGGCTGACACGGTAACCGGAGGTCTTGATCATTTCGTCCTGGCGGCTGACAAAGTAGAGGTAGCCGTCCTCATCCATGGTGACCCGGTCACCCGACCAGACGGCGATCTCGGTCAGCGGCAGGGCCGGGTCCTGGCCGGGCAGGGGGCGAAACCGCTCCGCGGTCTTTTCCGGATCGTTCCAATAGCCCAGTCCGACCAGCGCACCGCGGTGAACCAGCTCGCCGGGCTCATTGGGGCCGCAGATTTCACCGCGCTCGTTGACCACCAGGATTTCCGCGTTGGGGATCGCCTTGCCGATGGAGGTGGGGCGGGCACCGACCTGGTCGGGCGGCAGGTAGGTAGAGCGAAAGGCTTCGGTCAGACCGTACATCAGATAGATGTCGGTGTCGGGAAGCCGTTGTTGCAGGGCGCGGGTGGTGGGTACGGGCATGGCGCCGCCGGTATTGGCGATGTAACGCAGGGTGGCGGCGGCTTCGGGTGGCCAGTCGAGCTGAACCAGCTGGTTCCACAGGGGGGGGACGGCGGTGAGGCCGGTGATGCCGTGGCGCACCACGGCGCGCAGCACGTCTCTCGGCAGCAGGTAGTCGAGCAGTGCCACGGCCGCGCCACGGGAAAAGGCCGTGGTCAGCTGGCTCAGGCCGGCATCGAAACTCAGCGGCAGCACGGCCAATATACGGTCGTCGGCCGTGTTGCCCAGGTACTGGGCAACACTCTCGGCGCCGGCCACCATGTTGCGATGACTCAGCACGACCCCCTTCGGGAGCCCGGTGCTGCCGGAGGTGTACAGAATCGCCGCCATGTCGCGATCGATACGGCGGTGGCCGGTGGCGGGTGTTGCTCGCAGGAACCGTTGCCAGGCGATGACCGAGAGCGAAGCGTCGTCGGGTATAGAGTTGCCATCGCCGTCGACCAGCACAACGGTGTGCAGTGCCGGGCAGTCGCGCAGGGCTTCGCCGAGCGCCTGGTAGCGCTGCGTGGAGGTGATCAGGATTCGCGTCTGGCAGTGCTCCAGAATGTAGGCCACCTGGCGCGGCTTGAGCACGGGGTTGACCGGCACAAAGCAACCACCGGCACGTGCGGTGCCGAACAGGGCGGCCACGGTCTCGGTCTGTTTGGGCAGAAAAATGGCGACTCGTTCGCCCGCGCCCAGGTTGTGCTCCAGAAGGCCATGGGCAACTCCGGTGACCAGTGACCAGAGCGACCGATAGCTGACCGTTTCCTCCCTGTACATCAATGCGGTAGAGTCACCGTTCTCGGCGGCTCGTTGAGCTATAAAGTCGTGTATCAACTCTGCCATGTCTCAATGCTTCCGTTCGGGCGGTACAGCTCTGGGGGGTCGAGCGGGCAGGGGCGGTATCCTTGGGCTGGCCCTGTGCCAGACAGAGCGGAGTCTAACATGCGGATTGTGAAGGAACTACAGGCGCTGCTGGTTGCGCTTGCCGTGCTGCCGAGCGTGGTCTGGGCGGCGAGTCTGCCGGATGTGATCGACGGTATTCGCCCCGCGGTGGTGGGTGTGGGCACCGCCTATCCACCCCGTCAGCCGGTCCGTGGGCAGAGCCCCAATCGGTTGATCGGCACCGGCTTTGTGGTGGCCGATGGTCGTACCATCGTGACCAACCGACATGTGATCCCGGATCAGCTCGACCGCGACAACAACCAGATCCTGGCGATATTCGTCGGTCGTGGTGGTCAGGCCATGGTGCATCCGGCCACGGTGGTGGCCGAGGATCCGGTGCACGATCTTGCGTTGTTGCGCATTACCTCCGGCCCCCTCCCGGTGGTCCGTCTCGGTGATTCTGACAGCGTTCGGGAGGGCGCCTCCATCGCCTTTACGGGATATCCCATCGGCGCTGTCCTCGGCCTTTATCCGGCGACCCACACGGGCATTGTCGCGTCCATCACGCCGGTGTCCCACACGGCGGAGTCCTCGAATCAGCTCTCGGCAGCGCAGGTTCGCCGTATGCGCAATCCCTACGATGTGTTTCAGCTCGATGCCACCGCCTACCCGGGTAACAGCGGTAGCCCGGTGTTCGATCCGGCCACCGGTCGGGTCATCGGCGTGGTCAACAGTGTATTCGTGAAGGAGTCCCGTGAGGCGGTGCTGGAGCGCCCGTCGGGGATCACCTACGCCATTCCGGCCCGGCATGTGAAGGCACTGCTGGATACCGCCGGCCTGGCGCCCTGAGCGGGCGCGACGGCGAATCTGCCATGCTCTCGTTCTTTTCCCCGCCCGCTCTGAGCGTGCTTTTTCTGTGCACCGCCAACGTCTGTCGTTCGCCGTTGGCCGAAGCCCTGCTCCGGCAGCGTCTGCGGCAACGGGGGTTGGCGCGGCGGGTGCGCATCGCATCGGCGGGCACCGCAGTGGCTGCGCCGGGACGCAAGCCCGACAGTCGCATGATCCGGCTTGCGGCCGAGGCCGGTGTTTCCCTGACCGGTATACGGGCCAGGCAAGTCAGTCAGAAACTGGTCGATCGCAGTGATCTGGTGTTGGGGATGGAGGCGCGTCACCTGCAGGAACTGGCACAGCTGGTGCCGTTATCCGGGTCGCCGCCACAGGTCGATTTGCTGGGTCGCTACCTGACTTCCCGGGGTGATGATCCGGAGCCCATTCGGGATCCGTATTTCGGCGATGCACAGTGTTTCGTTACCGTGTTCGAGCAGATAGACCGCGCCGTGGCTGCGCTGGCCGAGGAGCTGACACAGCGAATGCCGGCCTAGCCGGCCGATCAGGGCTGGCGCTGTACCCGCACCGGGTCAATGTCGTCGGGGAGCTCGAACACCCGTGGATGCTCGCCGCCGATCCGCAGGGTCCGCTCCGGCCCACTGTCCAGCATCAGGTCGGGTATCGGTCGTTGCTGGCCTGAACCCGACAGACCCATCACCACCAGGAACTCGGTTTCGGCTGAATCCGCCTCGGGGCTGATTTCGAGGCGCCAGGCGCCGATCTCGCCGTGGGGCAGACCCGCAGCGATCCTCTGCACCATGCCTTGTTCGTCGTAATTCCGGCCGTCCACGTAGAACTCGAAACCGGGGCCGCCCACTGTGGTGAGCACCGGATCAGCGGGCAGCAGAACCCGCCCCTCGAGATGGCCGCCGGGCCGATCCGAGCTCGGGTCGGTCGCCCGTATGTGGAAGCCCCGCTCGGCCAGCGCCGGTTCGTTGATACTGTGCAGCAGCCAGCGCGTCCGGAAAGCCGGATCAGAGCTGGCCACGCGATCGTGAATCACGATGATCTCGTTGCGGGCGTCGTAGACAAAGGTGCGCAGATAGCGCTCGACACGGCGGGTTCGGGCAGCGAAATCTCCCTTGCCCGAGTCGATGTTGGTATAGGCCGGCGTCAGGTCGGCCACCTTCCAGACTACATCCTCGGTGGCGCCGTGACGGGTATCGCCCACCGTGCGGTATATGTGCTCGAGACGGCGCCACTCCAGATGGTCCATGGGCGCGGGCAGCCCCCACCCGGAGCCGACTCGACGTTGGCCGCCGTCGTTGGCGACCGCCCTGGGCGCCAGGCCGGGGTCACGCTGTGGCATCGGCACCGTGTCGTCGGGATCGGTGACGGTAACCACATTGTGAGCGATGGATTGTCGCGTGTAGTTGACGACGTGGTCGGACTGCCCGCTGGGTCCGCTGAGACCGCTGTTGATCACCAGCGCACCCTCCTTGAAGACGGTGAAGGTGCCCTGGTCCAGATGGCTGTGGGACCAGTAGTTGTTGCCGGCCTTGAAGGTCACGTACGACGCGTTCTCGCCCCAGTCGGAGCGCGCCGTCAGCAGACCGATGCCGTCGAAGTGGGCGTGGGTCGGTAGCTCGGGCAGTGGGTCGTCGAGCTCGGCTTCCGGGGTCGAAAGCGGTCCCCAGGGATAGGCGAGCGGCTCGGGGGAAGCGGGGGGCGCTGCCAGACGGTAACCGTGGGCGTGCCCGAACTCCAGGGACAGCGCGCCCAGATCCGGCATGGTTCGGTCGAGGTGATTGCCGCTGCCCATGCGCGACTGGAGGCCATCCGGGCGCCTGCGATGGACGGCGAAGTCGGGCAGTCCTGCCAACCCCGGTACCGCTCGGAACAGATCCTCGCCGGTGGCGTGGCGCCACATGGCCGGTAACTGATAGGCCGCCTGGCCGAGGCCCACCGCCAGGTACTCGGCACCCTCGTGCCAGCCACCGCCTTCGCCCATTACCTGCCGCCAGACGGGTATGACACGATGACGCCAGTAGTCGGCGGTGAATCGCATGCAGCGGTCGTCCTGCGCGTGGCCGTGGGTCACCAGGGTCGCTGCCATCAGGGCGTGCAGGGGGCGGTTGTACAGAATGGCATTGTAGGGCGAGAGCCGGTAATGGTCCCGTATCAGGTACGCCTGGTACTGGCACGCGGCGTGAGTTTTCTCTATCAGTTGCGCGCGTTCGTCAGCCGTCCATTGATCGTGAAGCCAGTCAAGGGCCAGTGCCAGGGGTTCCGTCTGTCGATGCCCGCGACCCGTGGGCTCCAGGGCGAGCAGGTCGGCCAGCAACCGGTCGCGATCCATTTCACCCCGACCGGTGTAGGCGAGCAGGATGCGGGAATAGAGCTCGCCCCGGGTAGCTTTGATCTGGTGGTTCGACCAGAACTCGGGGTTGTCGCGGTCGAGCGCGGCGATGTCCTCCCGCGAGGGAGCAGGTAAGCGCGGATGGTTTTCCCGGAAAGCGGGAAACGTCGGTGACGGCAGCACCGCTACGGGGGGCAGCTGGTAGGGTTTCGGGCGGTACAGGGGGTCGGTCATGGAGCCGACCCACAACAGAAGCCCAGTGGCGAGGGCGATGGCGATGCCGGCAAAGGCCAGGGTGGTTTTGCGATGGTGGTGTCTGACCCGGTCTTCTTTTGCCGTGTACAACGGCAGTCGGGGATGGGCCAGCGGTGACAGCGCGGTCAGCAGCCAGGTCACGAGGGCGACGATGGGCAGGGTGATGTCGGGCGTCGTGCCGGGAATCGTGGTTTTGCCCAACTCCACACCCATTGCAAGGACGAACAGCGCCGTGGAAATGGCCCACAGGCGACCCCAGTTGCGGATAAAGGGCGCGCTGCAGACCGCCAGCAGCGCGACAAGGGCCACCACCATCAGCAGCTCCAACATGCCTGCGGGGCTGTTCACATGGTTGCTGAAAACCACCGGATTGATGCGCTTGAGGGAAGTGTCGTCGGGGGTTTTCTGGAGCGCCACGGCACCGTAAAGGCTGATCATCAGTGCTGCCGTCAGCAGGCAGGGCAGGCGGTACCCCTGGAGTCTTGCGATGAGGTGCAGCCAGGGACTCGGGTGTGGCCGCCGTCGATATGGGGCCGGGCCTGCAATCAGTACGGCGATCACAAAACCGATCAGCGTGCCGGTGGTATTGAGGGCAATATCGGCGAGGGAGGTGATGCGTACCGGTAACCAGGTCTGGGCAAGCTCCATCGACGAGGACAGGGTCAGCCCCGCCAGGGTCGCCAGCAGCAGCCTGATCAGCGGGCGGCCCGGTATCAGCAGGGTGCAGAACAGCCCGAAGGGGATGTAGACGAGGACATTGATGACCACATCCCGCAGGGGCGGGGGCTCGGGGACACCGGCGTCCAGCAGGGCCTGCAAGCCGCCCTGCGACCCGTCCCATTCGGTCATCGGGTACAGGGAGCCATAAACGATCAGCAGGGTGTAGGTCCACCAAAGCAGGCGGAGCCAACCAACGGTGGTCAGTGCCGGGCCGGGGCAGGGCGGAGCTGCGGAGCGCGCACCCGGGGTGGGTGAATCAGCGGAGCCCATACTTGTCCAGAAGCGTGTACAGCGTCGGGCGGGTAACACCCAGCAGCGTGGCGGCTTCGGACAGGTTGTTGTCCACATAGGACAAGGCGCGCAGGATGGCCGTTCGCTCGGCCGAATCCCGTACTTCACGCAGGTTCAACGGCATGGATTCCAGCTCGTTGTCGGGGTCTTCCAGTTCCAGGTCGGTCGCGCTGATCAGGTTGCCCTCGGCCATGATGAACGCTCGCTTGATGCGACTTTCCAGCTCGCGCACGTTGCCGGGCCAGGTGTGTCGCTCGATGGCTGCCAGTGCGCCCTTGTCGAGGCTTTTCTTGCCCGAGCCGAACTGCTGGGCGAAGCGCGAGACAAAGGACTTGGCCAAAATGGTGGTGTCGCCGTCGCGCTCGCGCAGCGGCGGGATCCGGATGACCATCTCGCTGACACGATAGAACAGGTCCTCCCGGAACTGACCGTTGGCGATCTTCTGCTCAAGGTCCTGGTGGGTTGCACAGATGATGCGGACATTCACCGGAATTTCCTTGCGACCGCCGATGCGCTCCACCACCCGCTCCTGCAGGAAGCGCAGCAGCTTCGCCTGCAGCTCCATGGGCAGATCACCGATCTCGTCGAGGAAGAGGGTGCCTTCATGGGCGTACTCGATTTTCCCCGGCGTTTGCTGGTGCGCGCCGGTAAAGGCGCCTTTTTCGTAGCCGAACAGCTCGCTTTCAAGCAGATTTTCGGGGATGGCTGCACAGTTGATGGCGACCATGCGCTTTTTGGCGCGAGGACTCAGCTCGTGCAGTGCGCGGGCAATCATTTCCTTGCCGGTACCGCTGGCGCCGAGCAGCAGGGTGGTGATATCGGTGGGTGCAATCTTCTCGACCGTGCGACACACCTTGAGCATCTGGGGGCTGGCGGCAATCACATCGCGCAGCGGCATGTGTTGGTCGGCGTGCTGCAGGCGTTCGTTTTCCAGCTCCAGCTCGTAGACGTGATGAGCGCGATCCACCAGCAAGGCGAGCAGTTCCGGATCGGCGGGCTTCTGGTGAAAGTCGTAGGCCCCCGACGCAATGGCACGCACGGCATTGGCCCGGTCGCCATCGCCGGTGACGACAATCACCTTGGTTTGCGGGGAGAGCGACAGGATATCGTTCATGGCCGCCATGCCTTCGGAGACGCCGCCCGGATCGGGCGGCAACCCGAGATCAAGCAGCACCACGCCCGGCGTCATCCGCCGTACCGCCGCCACGGCTTCCTTGCGGTCGCCGGCAATGGTCACCTCATACCCGTCGAAAGCCCACTTCAGTTGGCTTTGCAGGCCCTTGTCGTCTTCCACGACCAGCAGGCGCTTGCTTGAATTTTTCAAAATATCCTTCCCGTTGCGACAGGTTCTCTTGGGGAACCTCTGTGGGTTACTCCGGAACCCGTGTCATTGATCTGGGCAGGGTTACCCTGAACAGGCTTCCTGCCCCCGGCTCGCTGTTGGCCTGGATATCACCGCCCAGGTGGCGGACGTACTCGCGACTTTCGAACGCGCCGATGCCCATGCCGGTGAGTCCCTTGGTGGACTCAAAAGCCTGGAACAGGCTGTTGCGCATGAACTCCTCGCTCATACCGCAACCGGTATCCTCCACCTCCACCACCACGACGTCCTCGTCGGGCTTCATCCGCACGGTGACGGTACCATCGGGTGGGGTCGCTTCCTGCGCGTTCTGGACCAGATGGTTGAACACGGTAAAAAGTCGCTCTCTGTCGGCGATCACCCGGCAGTCGCCCTTGTCGAGCTGGGCGGTCGGTGCAGGCTGGCCACCGTTTCTGGCCGCCACGACCTCCCGCAGCACCTCCGCAAGATCCACCGGCTCCGGCGGTGCCTCGCGGAGCCCGCTGCGCATCTGCTCCATCAGGCGCTGCATTCTGGCTACCGAGTTTTCCACGGTCGCTATCATGTCGTCAATGAAGGCCGGATTGTGGCGATGCTTGGCCGCGTTGGCCACCATCAGCGATTGCTGGGCAAGGATGTTCTTGAGGTCGTGTACCACGTAAGCCGAAAGCCGGTTGAAGGCCTCGAATTGGCGGGCTTCCACCAGCGCCTTGCTCGCCAGGTGCTGGGCCAGGTGGCTGGCGGCCTGGCGTCCGGCTGTCTTGAGCAGGTCCCGATCCTCCCAGTTGATACCGGCTTTCAGAGGGGACTTCCTGAGCAACAGGATACCCTCGAGCCGCTCCTGGAATACCAGCGGCACGATCAGCCACAGACTGGGATCGGCCTGGATCCACTGCGGGAGCTCGAGATCGTTGTACACGTCCGGTGTTCTGTGCCACTCGCGCAGATCGATCACCCAGTCGGTTCGAGCCAGCCAGCTGGCCAGCTGGGCAAGTTGCTGATCGTTGACCGGGGGGGGAGGCATCTCCCAATTGGCCACCAGGTGCATTCGCCCCTCGTCACCCCTGGCCCAGAGGAGCCCTGCCGGGCTATCCACCAGCTCCGCCAAGGTGCGCACGATGCCGGCGGGCACCTCCTGATCCAGTGCTGTCAGGGCCCCGGTGAACTTCAGCCACTCCTCGCGATAGTCGTAGCGATAGCTGAAAAAATGTTTGCTGAGCAGCACGCCAAGTTGCGCGCGGACCTTTCCGGAAAACAGCACAGTCGCCAGCAGCACTCCGGCACCGGCAAGAAAGCCCACCTGCAGCACATGCCCCCAGGTGCCGCCCATGAAGCGGATGATATAGCCGATCAGGGCCATCCCCAGCAGATACAGGCCTGCACCCATCAAGGTCACGGTGTGGAAGACCACCTGGCGTGAAATGGTGACCCGATGGTGCCAGGAACTGTTGCGTGCCATGGAAATGGCAAACAGGGGCGTCACCACCGCGGTGACCAGTCCGCGTGCCTGCCACAGGTCGGCGTCCAGCTGCCGGAACAGCAATGCTTCGGCGTACATGAAAAAGTCGTACGCAAACATCGCTCCCAGGCCGATACACAGGTGTTTCAGCGCCCAGCGTTCGGTGCTGGACCCGTTGCGAAACAGCTGTTCGAGCAATACCAGTCCCGTCAGGGACATCAGGAGCCACAGAATCAGTGTGGTTTCATACTGCAGCTCCAGCGACAGCGGCCCCATGGGGTCGAGGGGCTGCAGGGGCTGTGCGATCAGCAGCACCGAGGCACCCACAAGAAACGCTGCCAGCCATGGTAGCCAGTGCCGACCGCGCAGTCGCCAGGGGGTGTCGTCACTGCGCAGGCTGAGCATCTGCAGCAGGAAACCCAGCCACAATGTGTTGCGGAGCAGTTCGCTGGTGAGTACCAGGTTGGCCGGTGGTTGGCCGGTGGCGGTGGCCGAGGCGACGACTGTAGCCCAGATCGTGGTCCCCAGGCAGGCTGCAAGCAGCGCAGGGCCGATGGTCTTGACGCGGCGGAGGGTGAGCGTCAGCAGGGTGAGTACACCATAACAGGCGCCGGCGATCAGGTAGGTGTGAAGTCCAATGCTGCCAGAGATCGACACGACGAGTCCTTTTGGCGATCCGGGGTATTCGGGCGGCGCGCCACCGCACATCATGACGGTGGGCTGTCGCGGCAGCGCCCGGGTGAATGGTCACTTGGCTGCCATCCTGTGCTGACATTATACTGCGCGCCAATGCATGTAAATGCCGGTCAGGTCTGACGAACAGTCCAAGGCCACACGCCAGCAGCAGGAGGCAATACGAACCGAATGGAAACCTACGCAAACTTGAGGGAGCGACTTGTGGCTGCTCCGGCCCGATGGCTTGTCACCGGCGCGGCCGGTTTTATCGGCTCCCATCTGGTCGAAACCCTGCTGGCGCTCGGCCAGGATGTGGTGGGCCTTGACAACTTTTCCACCGGCTATCGCCATAATCTCGATGCCGCGACCGTAGCTGCGGAGAAGGGCCAGTGGCGATTCATCGAAGGCGACATTCGCTCTCTCGACGATTGCCGTCGCGCCGTGGAGGGCGTCGATTACGTATTGCATCAGGCAGCCCTCGGCAGCGTCCCCCGCTCACTGGACGATCCACTGCTGACCAACTCCGCCAACATCGATGGTTTTCTCAACATGATGGTCGCGGCACGCGATGCCGGCGTTCGCCGCCTCGTCTACGCCGCTTCGTCGTCGACCTACGGGGATCACCCGGGCCTGCCCAAGGTGGAGGATCGCATCGGCAAGCCATTGTCCCCCTACGCCGTCACCAAATACGTCAACGAGCTGTACGCCGATGTGTTTCATCGCAGCTACGGATTCGAGTCCATAGGGCTTCGCTATTTCAACGTGTTCGGTCCGCGACAGGACCCTCAGGGCGCCTATGCGGCGGTCATTCCGCGCTGGTTCGATCACCTGATGAGCGGCTCCCCGTGCCGGATCCATGGCGATGGCGAAACCTCCCGCGATTTCTGCTACATCGACAATGTGGTGCAGGCCAACCTGCTGGCGGCAACAGGCACGGACGCCAGCGCCGTCAACGAGGTCTACAATGTGGCCTTCGGTGCCAGTACCACCCTGAACGAGCTGTTCTTTCTGATCCGGGATCTGCTGAGCGAGGCTGGTGTGCAGGTTGCTCATCCCGATCCCGAGTACGGCGAGTTCCGCGCCGGTGACGTTCGCTACTCCCTGGCCGATATCAGCAAGGCCGGGAAGCTGCTCGGATACGCTCCGGAATTCGACGTGCGGGCCGGGTTGGCCCGTACTGCACAGTGGTTTACCGATCACCAGGACAAGGAGTGAGTCATCGCATGAGCGACACGGTTGCGATTGTAGGGTTGGGGTACGTGGGGCTGCCGCTGGCGGTGGCCTTCGGCGCGCGGCAGCGCACCATCGGCTTTGACCTGAACGAGCGCAAGCTCGGCCAGTATCGCCAGGGTGTGGACCCCACCGGCGAGGTGGGTGCGGAAAAACTTGGGGAAGCGACACTGCTGGAGTTCACCAGCGACCCTGCGGCCCTGTCCGAGGCGACTGTCATTATTGTGGTGGTGCCGACGCCCATCGATGACGCCCAGCGCCCCGATCTCACCCCACTGCAGAGTGCTTCCAGAACCGTTGGGCAGCACATGAAGCCGGGCACCATCGTGGTGTACGAATCCACCGTCTACCCGGGATGTACCGAGGAGGTCTGCGTGCCGATCCTCGAAGCCGAATCCGGTCTGGCATGGGCCTGCCGGGACGGTGTCCGGCCCGACCGGAGCTTCAACATCGGGTATTCGCCGGAGCGCATCAATCCGGGTGACAAGACCCACAGGCTGGAAACCATCACCAAGGTAGTCGCGGGCGATACGCCCGACACCCTCGATCGACTGGCCGCACTCTACGGCAGCATTGTTCAGGCCGGCATTCATCGCGCCGCCAGCGTCAAGGTCGCCGAAGCCGCAAAGGTCATCGAGAATACCCAGCGCGATCTCAACATTGCGCTGATGAACGAGCTGGCCCTGATCTTCAACAAGCTCGGCATCGATACCCTGGATGTGCTCGAGGCGGCCGGAACCAAGTGGAATTTCCTGCCGTTCCGACCGGGGCTTGTGGGAGGGCACTGTATCGGGGTGGACCCCTACTACCTCACCTACAAGGCCCAGAGCGTCGGATTTCATCCGCAGGTGGTATTGGGGGGTCGTCAGACCAACGATGGCATGGGCAAGTTCATTGCCGAGCAGGCGGTGAAGCAGCTTGCCAGGAACGGGCACCCGGTCGCCGGAGGACGCGTTACCGTGCTGGGTCTGACCTTCAAGGAGAACTGCCCTGACCTCCGCAACTCCCGGGTTGTCGATATTGTGCGAGAGCTCGAGGATTATGGCTGCGAGGTGACTGTGCACGATCCGCTTGCCAGTCCCGAAGAGGCGAAGCACGAATACGGTATCGAGCTGATGGAGTATGGTGCTCTGCAGGCCGCACACGCGGTCGTGCTGGCCGTACCTCATGCCGGTTACCTTGAGGGCGGGATCGACATGATGCAGCCGCTGCTGCACCCGGGTGGGGTGGTTCTGGATGTCAAGTCGGTGCTGGATCGGACGCGCGCCACAGACCTGGGCCTCACCCTTTGGCGCCTGTGAGGTGCCCGTTTATCCACCTTACGGCGCCGCCTGTCGGCCCGATTGGCGAGGCTCCGGCGCCGTGCTATCTTTCCAGTGCGCAGGAGGGTTGTGCGGTTGCAAGGGGTGTCAGGTTTTTTTGCACTTTCGCATTCGCGGCTGTCTCGCGCTGGCTTGAGGCAATCGTTATTTCAACTGGGTCAATGGTTTGCAGGCAGCTTGGTAGGCTGGCGTGAAGGTTGCATCCCAGCCGGTGGCAGTGTCACGGGGATTTCGTGTCGCTGCATCAGGTAATTCCAAGGGTTTACACATGAAGCTTGATCAGGAAGAACAGCAACTCGTGCGCATGGAGCGTGAGAGAGTTACGAATTCGTCGCGACGGAGTTTTTTGCAGAAGTCCTCCGCAGCAGCGCTGGTGACCACGCTGGCCGCGCAGCCGGTGTGGGGTAAATGCACCGTCTCGGGCGCCATGTCGGGTGGCTCGGTAACCCAGGACAACCGGGACGACTACTGCACGATTCCCGAGGTCTGGGGGCGTTCCCCGGGGTTCTGGATGACCTTGCTGTCGCACAACGGCGACGGCCCCGGCAACCGTGGCAGGGGCAATGCCCAGGGAAATGGCAATAACGGTAACAATGGCAATAACAACGGTGTCAATGCATCGCTGGCTTCCGCGTTTCCGCTGGTCGAAGCCGGAGACCTGGATACCCTGCGCTGCTTCATTCGGCAAGTGATGGCCGAGGCCTACTTCGATCTGCCCCCGGGCGATACCGTGCCGGGTGAACATTGCAATGTCGCGGCCGAGCTGGCGTCCCCGGGTGGCGTCAAGTTTCAGCTTGCGGCCATCTGGCTCGATGCCTATTTCGGATTCTTTGCCGGTCACTCGCTGCCCGGCCGGGATGCCGGGTCGCCCCAGGAGTGGGTCGAGCATTTTTACGCCTTGACGTTTCTGGCCGGCGATCTGGGCGATGCGGTATTCGCTGCTGTCTTCTCCGGTGACGCCACCACCCAGTGGAATGAGCTGGCTCCGGGCATGGTCTGTGTCTGAGGGTCGTTGACTGCCGATGACGGATCGATACCGTCCGCTCGCCGGAGTCCCCCGGTATTATGCCGGTGACCGTAGCGGGGCGGCGTTCTACTGCCCCCGCTCCGGGGATACCCACTTTCTCCACGTTGACCCTGTTTCCATGAGTGAGTTGCTCGAAGCGCCGACCTTTACGCCGGATGAACTGTGTCGTCGCCTGCGATTGTCCCGGGATGAGGGGTGGCAACTGATCGAAACCCTGTCCGCCTTCGGGATCATCGAAGACGTTCAGTGATGTACCTTATTGATTCCGGTCAGTTCCGTTTCCGCGTCGAAAGTTGCCCGGGTTTTGTGCTCGATCCTCTGCAGGCGATGTACGGTGACCTTCCTCCGGATCATGGCCGCGAGCCGGTGGATTTCCGCGTGTCACTGACCTGCGACTCGCTGCTGCGTCGGTTTCTGCGCCCCCAGATTTCCTTTCATGCCGACCAGCGATCGCCCTTCAAGCCCGTCCCGCGCTCCCAGGCGTATCCGGTGCTCGAGTGGGGCATGAACTGGTGCATTGCGGCACACGACTACACTCGGCTTATCGTGCATGCAGCGGTGCTGGAGCGCGATGGTCAGGCATTGATTTTCCCTGCCACGCCGGGAGCTGGCAAAAGCACCCTGAGCGTTTTTCTGGCCTTCCACGGCTGGAACCTCTATTCCGACGAAATGGCGCTGATCGACTTCGATACCGCTCGGGTCATGCCCCTGTTCAGACCGGTGTGTCTGAAGAACCGTTCCATCGACCTCGTTCGGTCCTGGTTTCCCGATGCGGTCATGACCGGTACGGCGCGCGATACCCAGAAAGGCGACGTGGCTCATGTCAAGGCGATGCCGTGGCAGCGCTTCCGAACCCTTGAGCCCGTTTCCATTGCCGGTGTGGTATTTCCTCGTTATCAGCCGGGGATGGCGCTGAACGTTCGTCCGGTCGATGAGATCGATACCTTTCGGCAACTGTGCAGCCATGCATTCAACTACAACATTGTCGGCGAGCGGGGTTTCAACCTCATCGGGCGGCTCGCCGCTCAATCGCGTTCGTTCTCGATCGCTTACAGCGACCTGTCGGCGGTGAAGGACTTCCTGGCCGGGGAGTTTGCCCCTTGAACCGCGATGAGCGGGTGACGGCGATTGTCGAGCTGATCAGGGATCCGGCCACGGGTCTGTCCCTGCCCGGGTCGGCGTGGGAGTCGATCGTTCATGTCCTGCGGGAATGCGGACTGCTCGGTACCGTGGCCGCGCTGGCGGAGCGTTCGGGCGACCTGCCGGAGTACGATGGCTATGCGCGGCGCCACCTTCAGTCGATGCTGGTGTATTCCCGCCGGCAGGCGCAGCAGGTTCGGTTCGAATGCACGCACATCGCCGCGCGCCTCATGGCCGAAGGCATTGAGCCGGTGTTTCTCAAGGGAGCCGGTTACACCTTGCGAGACAGTCGCAACGCTCAAGGAAGGGTGTATACGGATATCGACGTACTGGTGCCGCGCCCTGCCATCG